>NZ_CALLVU010000065.1 GCF_938015485.1 uncultured Lachnoanaerobaculum sp.
CATCAGCTTTTGACAGACCGGGATTTATGGCAATGATGAACGGAGTTAATCAAGGCAATATCGGTTGTATCATCGTAAAAGATATGAGTAGACTTGGCAGAGATTATCTCAAAGTTGGTCAATGTATGGAAATACTAAGACAAAAGGGCGTAAGACTAATCGCTATCAACGATAATGTAGACAGTTTTTACAGAGAAGATGATTTTACCCCTTTTAGAAATATCATGAATGAGTGGTATGCAAGAGATACCTCAAGAAAAATTCAATCGACTTTCAAATCAAAAGGAGAAAGTGGAAAGCATACGGCAAGTTCTCCGCCTTATGGCTATATCAAAGATGAAAAAGACAAAGATAAGTGGATTGTAGATGAAAAAGCAGCCGAGATAGTAAGGAGAATATTTAACTTGACTATGCAAGGAAATGGTCCGTATCGAATAGCAAAGATATTAGAGAGTGAAAAAGTAGATATACCCGCCTATCATCAACAGAAATTAGGATATGGACTATATCAAAGCAAGAACTTTGAATATCCTTATCGTTGGTGCAGTTCTACAATTGCAAGTATCTTAAAGAAACAAGAATACTTAGGGCATACTGTAAATTTCAAAACAAGAAAACACTTCAAAGATAAGAAAAGCAAATATGTATCTGAAGATAATTGGCTAATCTTTGAAAATACCCACGAACCGATTATTGACCAAGAAACCTTTGATAATGTACAAAGGATAAGAGGGAATGTAAAAAGGTATCCCGATGGTTGGGGAGAATATCATCCACTAACAGGACTTATGTATTGTGCAGATTGTGGAAGTAAGATGTATGTTCACAGAACAAGCAACTACAAAAATATCCCATACTATGTTTGCAGCAATTACAAGAAAGTCCCTTGCGGAACACTTTGTTCATCTGCTCACAGGATAAAAGCAGAAGTGGTATTAAATCTCATTCAAAGCACCCTACAAGACATTAAGAAAAGCCTTGATGAAGATAACGAAGCCTTTCTCCATTCCATTCAAAATGAAATGGAAGAAAGCGAAAAAATAGAAATGGAAAAGAAAAGGACAAGGCTCACAGATAGTAAAAACAGACTTCAGGAACTGGAACGCTTAATGTGTCGGATATACGAAGATATGATACTGGAGAAGATACCGAATAACCGATATGAAATCTTAAACAATCAGTATGAAACAGAGCAAAGAGAACTCAGCAAAGAAATCGATGGGTTGGAAAAAGCCATCAAGCGATACGAAAAAGAAACTGACAGAGCCAAAAAGTTTATCCGGTTGATTGAACGCTATGATAACTTTGATGAACTGACACCGACTATCATCAACGAGTTTGTAGAAAAAATCTTAGTCCACGAACGAGATCGAAAAGGCAGTCAAACCGCCAATCAGAAAGTCGAAATCTACGTCAACTTTATTGGCAACTATGAACCGCCGAAAGAAGAATTATCCGAAGAAGAAATGCAGAAATTAAGGGAGGAGGAAGAAAAAGAACGGGAAAGAAAAGACCGGCTTCATCAAAACTACCTCAAGCGTAAAGCAAATGGCAAACAAAAAGAATATGAGGACAGGTACAAGGAGCAAAGAGAAAAACTTAAACAAGAGAAACTGAAAACATTGAAAAAAAGCGGAATACCACTAAATGAATATAAGAGGATAGAAAAAAATTATCCTACATAGATATTTCCTCTTATTGACTACTATAAAATATAGTGATATAATTTATAGTAGTTTTTTATGGAGGAGAAAATATGTCAGCAATAGATTTGATTGTTTTAGGAATGATTAAAGAAAAAGAACAGAGTGCTTATGATTTACAAAAAAATGTGGAGTATCGAAATATTTCTAAATGGATCAAAGTAAGTACACCGTCCATTTATAAGAAAGTTGTTCAGTTGGAGGAAAAAGGCTATATCAAGGGAAATGTGTCAAAAGAGGGAAATATGCCCGAAAAGTCCATCTATCATATCACAGAGAAAGGAAATAAATATTTTCTTGAGTTGATGAAGAAAATTTCCGCTCAAATGATAAATATATTTTTGGATTTTAATGCTGTCATCATCAATTTGGAAATGGTATCTCCGCTTGAACGAAAGGAACTGACAGAAAATATCGAGTGTCAAATCAGGGAATTTCAAAAAGCGGTATCAGGGTTGGAGGAAGAGAGGATGGATATTCCGTTTACGGGCAAGACTATTTTAAAACAACAAGTATTATTATCAGAAGCATTGAATAAGTGGATTGAGAACTTTAGAGAATTGTATTTAGAGGAATAAAAAATGGCAAATAAAGATGAGGATAAAGAAATCCTGAAGGAATTAAGAGAAATAACAAAAACCAAAGAAAACTGGGGAGAAGTGATTGATGATGTTGCAAATAAACTCAATGAAAATCATTCTGTTATTGTAAAAGCAAAAATCTTGTGGCTTCTTGGAGAAATGGGATTAAATTATCCGAAGCAAGTAGAAACATATATTATAGATATTGCCTTTTGTTTAGAGGACGAGCATCCAAAAATCAGGGAGCGTGCGGTTAATGCTTTAGGAAGAATAGGCAGAGCAGATAAAAACTTGATTATCCCTTATTTCGATAAAATAATGAAAATGAGAAAAGATCAAGTAGATGATGTTAGGCTTGCTTTTGTTTGGGCTTGTGAAAATATTGCAACCAATGCTCCTGAATTATTTTGCGAAAGAATGGATCTGTTTTGTGAAATGATACAAGATAGAGGAGTGAGAGTGCGGATAGAAGCTCCAGAAATGTTTCGAGTAATGGGAAAGAGAAAACCGCAGTATATAAAACCTTATTTAGAAAAATTACAATGGTTTGCAGATAATGATACAAACCCTGTTGTTCGTATTCATA
>NZ_CALLVU010000066.1 GCF_938015485.1 uncultured Lachnoanaerobaculum sp.
ATATAGGCTTGAAAGTGATTTGGAAAGACTATTCGGACTTGAGGATAAACCAAAAGAGAAAGCATCCAATTTCAAGATTACAGAGGAGATTTTACCCGAAAAACTCACACCGAGCGAAAGGTTAAACCAAAACCTCGAAGCTATCTCAATGCTAAATAGAGTAGAAAAAGGAGAAAGAGAACTTGACAGTACGGGACAGGAAGTTTTAGCAAAATATGTCGGCTGGGGCGGACTTTCAGAAGTATTCGATGAAGAAAAGGGCGGTCAATGGGAGGCTGCAAGAAAATTCCTAAAAGAAAATCTATCACCTTTAGAATATGAAGCAGCTAAGGAGTCTACCTTAACTGCCTTTTTTACGCCTAAAACAGTTATTGACGGCGTATATAAGACTCTTTTTGATATGGGATTTAAGAACGGAAACATCTTAGAGCCGAGTATGGGAGTTGGAAACTTTATCGGAAACCTTCCTGATGAAATGAATAAGTCCAAGTTTTACGGAGTTGAGCTTGACTCTGTCAGCGGTCGTATCGGAAAGCTTCTTTATCCTAATAGTGATATACAGATAAAGGGCTTTGAAGAAACAAGCTTCTCCAATAACTTCTTTGATGTTGCAATCGGTAATGTACCTTTCGGAGAATTTAAGGTTAATGACAGAGAGTATAACCGAAACAACTTTCTAATCCACGATTACTTCTTTGCAAAATCCATCGACAAGGTTAGAAATGGCGGTGTTATCGCTTTTATCACATTAAGCGGAACGATGGATAAGAAAGATGAAAGCATCAGAAAATATATAAATGCAAGAGCTGAGTTTTTAGGAGCAATAAGGCTTCCAAACGACACCTTTAAAGGTGTTGCTGGTACAGAAGTAACTTCAGATATTATATTCCTGAAGAAAAGAGACAGCGTTCTTGAGCGTGATGAGCCCTGGGTGCATTTAGCTGAAGATGAAAATGGTCTAACCTACAATAAATACTTTGTAGAGCATCCTGAAATGGTACTTGGCACAATGCGTGAAGTATCGGGACGATTTGGAAAGACTATTTCCTGTCTTCCAAAAGAAAATACCGATTTAAGAGAGAGCCTTGAAAAGGCAAGTAAGGAAATCTCTAAAGATAGTAAGTATGAGGAGATAGAGCTTCTTGATGATGAGATAACTTCCATTCCGGCAACGGACGATGTCAAAAACTTTTCCTATACCGTTATTGATAACGATGTGTATTACAGGGAAAACTCGCTCTTTATAAAAAAAGAGGTGTCGGATAAGAACAAAGAAAAGATTAAGGACTATCTCAAGCTGAATGAAGCCTTAAAAGATGTTATCAAAAGCCAAAAGGACGATTTCAGCGATGAAGAGATAAAGGCTTCTCAGGAGAAATTAAATGAGGTCTATGACAGCTTTTCTAAAAAGCACGGCTTTGTAAATAACCTTTCAAACACAAGAGCTTTAAGAGAAGACAGTAATTTTCCTCTTGTATCATCCATTGAGATACTTGATGAGGAAGATAACTTTAAGGCAAAGGGAGATATTTTCTCCAAGCGTACTATCACAAAGGCAAGAGTAATTGACCATGTGGATACCTCACTTGAAGCCTTGGTGCTTTCCATTTTCCAAAAGGGATATGTGGACTTTGAATATATGCAAGGTCTAACGGATAAGGACAGAAGCACTATCATTTCGGAACTTAGAGGAGAAATTTTCCTAAATATTCGAGAGGAGAATACAAGGTTTAATCAGAAACTTTCATTTGACTTTGAAGACGGCGATTTGCTGTTTAGCTGTAGTGATGAGAATAATTCCTTTAAGTATGCCTATGTAACAAAAGATGAGTATCTAAGCGGAAATATCAGAGAAAAGATAGGTATTGTGGATAGCTATATTGCAAGGCTAAGCCAGGCACAAAGAATGCTTCCAGATGAAAATACAGATGAAAAGGAATTGCTTGTAAATGAATTAAATCGCCTTGAATTTCAAAAGGCAGAGCTTCAAAAGGTTATGCCGAAAGAACTTGAAGCAAGCGAGATAAATGTCAGACTCGGTGCTACCTGGATTGAAGCAAAGGATATTGAACGATTTGTCTTTGAAACCTTAAAGACACCGGGCTGGGCAAGATGGGATATAAAGGTTAAGTTTTCTCATCTTACAAGTGAATGGAATGTTGAGGGGAAAAATAAAGATAGGGGAAATGACCTTGCGGAAATGACTTATGGTACAGGAAGAGTGAGTGCCTATAAGTTGATTGAAGATGCCTTAAACCTTAAAGAAACGAAGGTATTTGACCAGATAATAAATCCTGACGGTTCTAAAACATCGGTCTTAAATAAAAAAGAAACCATGCTTGCAGGACAAAAACAGGAGCTTCTAAAAGAAGAGTTTAAGAACTGGATATTTAACGATCAGGAGCGAAGAAACAGGCTTGTAAAGGTATATAATGAGAAATTCAATTCAATCCGCAATCGTGAATATAACGGCAGTAATCTTACCTTTGAGGGTATGGGCGAGGGAATTGACCTATATGAACATCAAAGAAACGCTATCGCAAGAATTCTTTATGGTGGAAATTCACTTCTTGCCCATGTAGTAGGTGCCGGCAAGACCTTTGAAATGGTGGCAAGCTCTATGGAAGCAAAAAGGCTTGGAATGTGTACGAAGTCATTATTTGTTGTTCCTAATCACTTGACCGGACAAATCGGAAGAGAGTTTATGCAGCTTTATCCGTCGGCAAATATTATGGTCGCAGATAAGAAAGACTTTGAGCCGAAAAACAGAAAAAGATTTATCGGCAAAATTGCAACAGGCGAATATGATGCGGTTGTAATCGGGCATACGCAGTTTGAAAAAATTCCGATGAGTAAGGAATATCAAGAGA
>NZ_CALLVU010000067.1 GCF_938015485.1 uncultured Lachnoanaerobaculum sp.
ATTGGCGTTTATATATTCGGGAACAAAGTCTTTAGGGTGATAATATTATGAAATTGATTGAACTGATAAGAAAAGATGTTGATTTGAATACATTACTGATGAAAGAGTGTGATATATGCTTTTATAAGCAAAATCAGGATATTGCAATGTCTGAAAACGGTGAAATATATTCAATGTCCGCAAAGGCATTTGCAGTTGACGGAAGCGGCGGAGAGTTTGTAGTTTTGGAGGACGGTAGTGTAGGGCTTATAAGCAGTGAGGGCAGTGTCGGAAGAGTGGCGGACAGCATAAAAGAGCTTATGGAGTTTTTGCTTCATGCCGGAAATGTTTTTGACTTTACCTGTAAGTATATATATATAAGAATGAGAGTATATTAAAAAAGTTTTGTGACGGATACTTATCTTGTATAAGAGAAGACTATAAGAAAAAAGGTATGGACTTTGACAGTATAAGAAAAGGTATTGCAGGCAGACTTGGTGTTACATTTACTCCTGAAAATTTGTATGAGTATGCAATGAAGTTTTATAAAGCTGCCAAAAGAGAGCCTTTATTTACATGTAAATTTAACTATGGAGAAGATAAGTATACCTGTGACGGCATACTTTGTGATATAGTAGGGGATTGGGAGCGCAAGCTTATGGGTATTAGAGATGAAGAAATAATATAAAGGAAAGATTTATGGATAGTATTGATGAGGATAGTCCGGTCTTGGTGGGACTTGGTGAAGCTGAAGTAGCGACAAGGGTTGAAAGAGGTGAGGTAAATAAGGCCGATATCAAGACTGATAAGACCAAAAGAGAAATTGTGTTATCAAATGTATGCACATACTTCAACCTCATATTTTTGATTATTTCAATATTGCTGATAGTGGTAGGATCTTTTAGAAATCTTACATTTCTTCCGATTATTATAGGAAACACTGTAATAGGAATAGTACAGGAGCTGCGTGCGAAAAAGACACTTGAGAAGATGAATCTTCTTAATGCACCGCATGCGGATGTATTAAGAGACGGTAAACTGCAAAATATTTTGTCACAAGAGCTTGTAAAGGATGATATAGTTTTATTGTCAGCAGGAAAACAAATCTGCGCGGATGCCACAGTTATAAGCGGAAGCATCCATGTGAATGAATCGCTACTGACAGGTGAGGTGGATGAGATAGAAAAGACTCCCGGCAGTACATTGATGTCCGGAAGTTTTGTGGTATCTGGTGAGTGTTATGCAAAGCTTGAGAGGGTAGGAGCGGATTCATATATCTCAAGGCTCAGTATAGAAGCGAAGTCTATGAGCGGCAAAGAACAGTCGCAGATGATACGCCAGATAAATCTTATTGTAAAGGCTGTAGGTATTATAATAATCCCTATTGCAATTATTTTGTTTTGGCAGAGCTTCTATGTAAATCACGATACTTTCAGTAAGAGTGTGACATCTACAGTGGCGGCGATTATAGGTATGATACCTGAAGGACTGTATCTTCTGACTACGGTTGCACTTGCAATAAGTACGATGAAGCTGGCAGGTAAGAAGGTGCTTTTACATGATATGAAGAGTATTGAGACTCTGGCAAGAGTTGATGTACTTTGTGTAGACAAGACGGGAACCGTTACCGAACCCGATATGAAGGTGGAAGATGTTTTTCTTTGTAAATCAGGCACACATGATACATTGCATGAGGAAGATTTGAAGAGACTCTTGGCGGATTATGCCTTTGCATCCAAGGATAATAATGCGACGATGAAGGCGTTAAAGTCATATGCAAGTAATATAAAGATATACGGCAAGAAAGTGCCTCTTAAGATATCGGCGTTTTCGTCCACACTTAAATACGGAAGCATCACATTTGATGACGGATGCTATGTACTTGGAGCTCCTGAGTTTATTCTTAAAAGTAATATAACAAAGTATGAAAACGATATTTTGCCTTATACAGAGAAGGGCAGCAGAGTACTGCTTTTTGCAAAGTATGAAGGTGAAAATATTGAAAACGGGATTGAGAAAGATGTACTTCCTCTCGGCTTTATATCATTTGCCAATCCGATAAGAGCGAATGCAGTAGAGACATTTAATTACTTTAAGAGTCAGGATGTGGCTATAAAGGTAATTTCAGGAGATAATCCGCAGACTGTTTCACAGATTGCCGCTCAGGCGGGAATAGAAAATGCGCAGCATTATATTGATGCATCTTTACTTGACAGTGATAAGAAAATAGCGGAAGCGGCAAATAATTATACCGTTTTCGGGCGTGTGACCCCAAAACAAAAGCAGCTGCTTGTAAAGGCATTACAAATGTCGGGGCATACCGTGGCTATGACAGGTGACGGTGTCAATGATATACTGGCTATGAAAGATGCGGATTGCAGTGTGGCAATGGCATCGGGAAGTGAGGCAACAACACAGGCCGCACAGGTTGTACTTTTGGATTCCGACTTTGCACATATGCCGGATCTGGTATACGAGGGCAGAAGAGTGGTCAATAATATTGAACGTTCTGCAAGCTTGTTTCTTGTAAAGAATATATTCTCACTGCTTTTATCAGTTCTTTCAGCGGTATTTATATTCACATATCCGCTTGAGCCTGCACAGATTTCATTTGTAAGCATGTTTACTATAGGTATTTCGGGATTTTTATTGGCGCTTGAACCTAACAAGCACAGAATTAAGGGTGATTTCCTTAAGAATGTACTTATAAAGGCATTGCCGGGAGGATTGACGGATGTTATCGCCGTTTTTGCGATAGTGATGTGCGGAAGTGTATTTGAGATATCTGATGACAGTATCGGAACTATCGCCACAATGATAATGTCGGTTGTAGGTTTTATGATTTTATGTAAGATAAGTGAGCCTTTCAACACAAGAAAGTATATGATAATATTAGGCAATATATTCGGGTTTATATTTGCAGGACTGTTTTTCGGTAAGCTTTTTGCACTTACAGATTTGTCCGGAGTAAGCGTCTTATTGATGGTTATATTCGGATTCGGAGCGGAGTCCGTATTTAGAAATCTTACTATACTGGTGGAAAATATACAGATATTGTATGTAAAAAATAAGGAAAGAAAAAATAAAACGGAGTAAATTCATAAGAAGCGGTCATATTATATCGACAGCTTCTTATTTTTACTGTAATATTCACTATAGTAATTGATGTTGTGTTAAAAGAAGGGAGGATACATTGAGGGAGTACAGTCCGCTTTTTAAATTGAGCGATAAAATGATAAATTTACTTACACAGATAAGTGAGGAAGTAGGCAGAGTCGGTGTACTTTTTGAGGGAAAGATAAATTCAAAGGCAAAGGCTTGTATGATAAAGAAGGTCTATACTTTACTGTCACTTGAGGAGTGCAGTCTTTTACCTGAGTATATAGAGGATATTATAAGAGGAGAGAAGATTGCTAAAGATTATAAGGAAAGTACACTTGCGAAAAATCTTTTTGAAGTATATGAAATGTCAGCCAAAATAAATCCCTGTTCTGTAAACGATATGCTCTTTGCGTATAAAATGCTTTTAGGTTCTATAGATACGCTCTCATATGAGTTTAGGGAAGACGGTAAGAATGGAGGAGCTTTGTTTGAAGTGAATTCAATACCGTCAAGATTTGTGCCGGGGGCGATAAGAGATGTATTCGAGTGGTATAAAAAAAGTGAGCTTCACCCTCTTGTAAAGAGTGCAGTGTTATATTTTGAACTTGAGTTTTTGAAACCGTTTAAAGAATATAACGGAATCATGTCAAGGCTTTGGTTTGATATGCTGCTTTGCAGGTGGAAGGATATCTTTTTGCTTGTATGCGTTTATGATAATCTGACAAAGAGAAGGGATGAATACAAAGAGGTATTGTATGATGCCTGTAAGATAGGAGAGTGTAACAGATTTGTAGAGCTGATACTTGAGACGGTATATGAAACATTAAAGAATGCTGATATACCTAAGGAAGGTATTAAGGTTGATGAATCTAAAAGTATAAATAAGAGTTATAAAAATGAGGGTATGGATGAGAGTGCCACAGTAAATATTGCATCTTCTTTTACAAGAAAGCTTTTGGAAGTTATGGGTGATGAAGTGCTTTCTACAAATGAAATAATGCTTAGACTCGGTATGACTCATAAGCCCACCTTCAGGAAGAACTATCTAAACCCTGCTATTGAACTCGGTCTTGTAGAGATGACATTACCGGGTAAACCAAGGAGCAGACATCAGAGATACAAGAAAATATCATAATCGCAGATTGCAACATCATATACGCTAAATATATTCGATAAAGTAACTACAATAAAGCGATTATGATAGAATAAATACTGATAATATAGCGTACAATATAACGATTAAGGTACAAGGCAGCACACAATGCGGCGATTAAGATATCGACTAAGATTATAAATAATATAGCGGTTAAGATTACAAACAACACAGCGGTTAAGAAATAAGATATAGCGATTATGATTAAAAGGATTGATGCGGTGTGGCCTTTGTAAATAATATCAGAAATATGTATATTTTCATTCCATTTCTGTAGCTGTTGTGATATTATATAAAAAGTATTTTTTAGCGAAAATTTTGTAATAAAGACGGGAGATTATACAGATGCAGGGCTTAAGAAGCAATGAAGGAGAAGATTTTGAAAAGTTTCTTGGTATTGTAGAGGAAGAGGCCAAAAAACTCGGCGGTGTCTTTTTTTGCGATACCTTTGAAGGAAGAGATATTTCATTGAATGATATGAAAGTTTGCGATCTTGGAGGGTGGCTTGTGCCTGAGAGTGAGGTCGAAAGCTTTGAGTCTATTTATGAAAAGGGTGAGGATGAGAAGCTTTGGGAGGATGACAAATGGTATGATATGTATATCTTTGTAAACTATTCTCTTGATGCCGACAATAATTTGGCTCTCAAATTTGATAAGAAATAAAATAAACATATTGACGAATCTATACTTTGTGGTATAATGATATAGATTTTGAATTTCACAACCGGAGGGAGGTTAGATCTTAGATGTCAAACGTGATTGTGAAAGAAAACGAGAGTCTTGACAGTGCACTTAGAAGATTTAAAAGAAATTGTGCTAAGGCAGGCATTCAACAAGAAATTCGTAAGAGAGAGCATTACGAGAAGCCAAGCGTAAGACGTAAGAAAAAGTCTGAAGCAGCTAGAAAACGTAAGTTTAATTAATTGCGTGTTTTCACAACCTCGGTCATTTGACCGGGGTTTTCTTTTTAAACAGATAATTTTAAGGAGAAAATATTGAGCATTATTGAAAATATTATAGATATACCTATGGAGCATGAAAGGAATGTCTGCGGTGAGTTTGACGTATATCTAAAAAAGATAGAGAGGACTCTTAAAGTCAGTATGATTGCCAGAGACGGAAGCATAAAGATAATAGGACCTAAAGCCTACGTGGACAAGGCAAAATCCGTATTCAACAACCTTATCGAGCTTTCAAAAAGGGGCAATCAGATTACAGAGCAGAACGTGGATTATGCACTTTCATTATCATTTACATTGGAAGACGACAAGATACTTGAGATAGATCAGGATGTGATAGCCAGAACTATTTTGGGCAAGCCTATAAAGCCTAAGACTTTGGGTCAGAAGCAATATGTGGATCTTATAAGAAACAAGATGATAGTCTTCGGTGTAGGACCTGCCGGTACGGGTAAGACATATTTGGCTATGGCTATGGCGATACAGGCTTTTAAAGACGGTGCCGTAAACAGGATTATTCTTACAAGGCCTGCTATTGAGGCCGGAGAGAAGCTCGGATTTTTGCCGGGAGATCTGCAAAGTAAGATAGATCCGTATCTGAGGCCGCTTTATGACGCACTGTATCAGATAATGGGTGCGGACAGCTTTTTACACAATCAGGAAAAAGGTCTTATAGAGGTGGCGCCTCTTGCATATATGAGAGGTAGAACCCTTGATAATGCTTTTATAATACTTGATGAGGCACAAAATACCACTCCGGCACAGATGAAGATGTTCCTTACAAGAATAGGTTTCGGCTCAAAGGTGATAGTGACAGGAGATCAGAGCCAGAAGGATTTGCCGCAGGGGCAGACATCGGGACTTGATATTGCGCTGAAAATACTTAAGAATATTGATGATATAGGTGTTTGTATGTTTACAAATAAGGATGTTGTTCGTCATCCTTTGGTACAAAAGATTGTAGAAGCCTATGATATATATGAAAAGAAAAATATGTCAAAGGATAAGGAAGATAAAAAAAGATTTAGAAGATAAGCCTTTTCGGCTTTGGCGAGGGAGTATGACTATAGAGATAAGCTATGAGTCTGAAAAGAAACTAGATATACCGTATGAAGAGATAGTAAACAAAATGGTGGTATCGGCGCTTGACTTTGAAAATTGTCCTTATGAAGCAGAGGTTTCCGTAACTTTTGTGGACGATGAAGAGATAAGGAAGATAAACAGTGAATACAGAGGAATTGATAAGTCTACCGATGTTTTATCATTTCCTTTTAACGAGTTTGAAATCCCCGGAAACTTTGATAATATTGAAGAGAGTGTGGATGCCTTTAATCCTGAGACCGGTGAGCTTTTGCTTGGTGATATTATACTTTCAACAGATCATATAGTAGAGCAGGCCATAGAATACGGTCACAGTGAGACCAGGGAACTTGCATTTTTGGTGGTACACTCCATGCTTCATCTGATGGGGTATGATCATATGGTGGATGAAGACAGAGTGGTTATGGAAGACAGACAAAGAAAAATTTTGGAGCTTGAAGGGATTAGCAGATAATGCCGGTTAAAAAGACAAAGAGTGGATCTAATAATTTTTTGGTTCAGGGAGCCATATTGGCTGTAGCAGGAATACTTGTAAGACTGATAGGACTTGCATATAGAGTTCCGCTTCTTAGAATTATAGGAAGTGAAGGTATGGGATACTATTCCACAGCATACAATCTATATGCAATCATTCTTTTGTTGTCCTCATATTCATTGCCGCTTGCGGTAAGCAAGATGGTTTCGGCAAGGATTGCAAAAAATGAGTACAGGAATGCGGGAAAGATACTTAGAGCGGCTTTAATCTATGCAACTATAGTAGGCGGAATAGGATTCGGTATTGTATTTTTCGGTGCGGATTATTTTGCAAGCAGTCTGTATCAGATGCCTTTGGCAAAGTATGCACTGAAGAGCCTTGCCCCTACTATATGGATAATGGCTTATCTTGGAGTGTTTCGCGGATATTTCCAAGGACATTCCACAATGGTGCCTACAGCCGTTTCACAGATTTTTGAACAGGTGGTAAATGCGGCGGTATCTGTAGGAGCGGCATACTATTTGTGTGAGATGGCGATAAAGGGTGCAAAGGGAAACGATGTAAAGGCGGCTTACGGTGCGGCGGGGGGGACTG
>NZ_CALLVU010000068.1 GCF_938015485.1 uncultured Lachnoanaerobaculum sp.
AACAACCGCATCACGGGTGGTGCAGCGTAGTGTGTGGGCGGGTCTGTCTCAGGCTTTTCAAATATGATGAACAACAGAGCAAGAGAGCTTGGAGCAACTCATACCAACTTTGTAAATCCTAACGGACTTAATAGTCAAAATCACAAAACGACAGCCAAGGATATGGCGCTTATTGCGGCTGAAGCATTTAAAAATCCGACATTCAGGGCTGCGGCAGGCTCGGGAAGTTATACATTTACAGCTACAAATTCAAAGTCCGCGCCTTCATCCGTAAAGATGCACCACAAGATGGTTACAGGAGAGATAAGTTGTGACGGAGTAATAGGCGGTAAGACAGGATATACAAAGAGTGCAGGAAATACTCTTGTAACGGCTGCAGAAAGAAACGGTATCAGACTGGTAGTGGTAGTACTTAAATGTAGGGGCACTCACTATGACGATACAAAGAAATTGCTTGACTACGGCTTTTCTATAGCGAGAAGCGGCGGAATAAACATTGCTTCAAAGGACACAGGCAGGGCCGTTGCAAAAAATCAGGTGGTTTCGGCAAAGCAGGCGCAGAGCATTACAATGGCCGACAGTGCAAAGGTTGAGCTTGCACCTAGAGAAATCCAAACATCTGTGATGAAGGCCGAGAACTACGGTCCGGGAATGGCACCCGATGTAGGTTGGAAGGAAAACAACGGCAACTGGTTTTATATAAAGTCGGACAATACAAGTGCCAGAGCCGAGGTGCTTAATATCAACGGTAAAAAGTACTGGTTTGACGCCGACGGACGCATGGCAAGAGGCTGGAGACAGGATACCGGCGGATCATGGTATTATATGGAAGATTCAGGTGCTATGAACTCTTCATCTTGGCTTAAGTATAACGGACTATGGTATTATTTGGGAAGTGATGGTAAAATGTTGACAAATACCACCACACCGGACGGATATGTATTAAACAGCGATGGAGTCTGGGTAAGCTAGGAGTTTGATGAAAAATATATTTTCTAAAATTATAGGATTGGGAGCAGTGGGGTGTAGTGCCTTGCTGCTCCGTTCTTTTTATGAGAGAAAAAAGTTTAAGGTAGTACATTACAATATATCTACCGATAAGATAAAAGGCGGTAAAAAAATAGTCTTTTTGACCGATTTACATAACAACAGCTTCGGCAAAAATAATATAAAGCTTCTTGAGGCTATAGATAAAATATCACCCGATATCGTATTGATAGGCGGAGATATGATTACGGTAAAAAGTAAGCTTGGAATAGAGAATGTCTTGCCGCTTTTAAAGAGTCTTTCAGATAAATATACCTGTATATATGCAAACGGCAACCATGAGCAGAGACTGTCTGAAAACAAATTCGGGCTCAGTTACCTCGGATATAAGCGGATATTGGAAGATATGGGGATAGTATATCTGTCCGACAGTAGTGTGGATATCGGTGAGAATATCCGTATTCACGGGCTTGACCTTGAAAAAAAGTATTATCTGCGCAGGTTTAAAAAGCCGCTTGATATAGGTTATATCAAAGAGAGATTGCGTATTGACAGGTCATATTACAACATACTTATGGCACATTCACCTCTTTTTATAAAAGACTATGAAAAAAGCGGCGTGGATCTGACACTTTGCGGACATTTTCACGGAGGAACGATAAGACTGCCGGCAGGAATCGGAGTGATGACTCCTCAGTTTCATTTTTTTAACAGATTGGTAGTGGGAATGAAAAGACTTGGAAACATGACAGAGATAATAGGAGCGGGGCTTGGTACACACAGTATAAATATCAGGCTCAATGATATGTCCGAGCTTGTGGTAATCAATCTTAAAGGTCGCAAAAGAGCTTGAAATTTGGTACAATAACAAGGTTGAGTGAGTTTATGAGAGGTGAGTATGGAGATTTCATACAAATTGGAGAGATTTGAAGGTCCGCTGGATCTTTTGCTGTATCTTATAGAGAGAGACAGGGTGGACATATATGATATTCCGATAGTGAGTATAACCGAGCAGTATCTTAATTATATGAATCATTTGGAGACGGACGACCTTGACCTTATGAGTGAATTTATAGTGATGGCTACAACACTTTTGGATATAAAGGCGAGGATGCTTTTGCCTCTTGAAGAGGATGAGGAGACCAAGGAAGTCATTGACCCGAGAGCCGAGCTGGTGGAGAGATTGCTTGAGTATAAGAAGTACAAGCTTATGGCAAATGAACTTGCCGGTAAGTACTTTGATGCAGAGAAGATACTTTATAAAAGTCCTACTATTCCGGATGAGGTTGCACAGTACAAAGAGCCTGTAGACCTTGACGAGCTTTTCGGAGATTTGAATCTGCATAAGTTAAGACAGGTCTTTGACCGCGTGATGAAGCAAAAGGACAACCGAATAGATAAGGTAAGAAGCAATTTCGGCACTATAAAAAAGGAGCCTGTATCGCTTGAGGCAAAGATAAGGGATGTAATGGAGTATGCCAGAAAACATAGGAAGTTTACCTTCAGAGCATTGCTTGAAGATCAGCCGACAAAACTTGAGGTTGTTGTCACATTTTTAAGTGTACTTGAGCTGATGAAAATAGGTAAGATTGCACTGTCACAGGAAGAAGTTTTCGGTGAAATGCAGATAGAGACTTTGGAAGAAGAGGGAAAGGAGGAAACGCTAGACCTTAGCGATATACTTGATGGCTAAATTAACCAAGACGGAGGCGGCAATAGAGGCGATACTCTTTGCACTCGGAGCTTCTGTAGAAATCAGACAGCTTTGTGCGGCCCTTGAGATGAAGGAAAGTGAAGTTATTCAAAATCTTGAGTCGTTAAAAGATAAATATAATAAGGACAACAGAGGTATACAGATAATAGATTTGGGAGACTGTGTGCAGATGTGTACCAGATCTGAATACTATGACAAGCTTATCAAAGTTTGTAAGACTCCCAAAAAGCAGGTACTGACTGATGCCATACTTGAGACATTGTCAATCATTGCATACAAGCAACCTATAACCAAGTCCGAGATAGAGCATATCAGAGGAGTATCATCGGATCATGTGGTGAACAGGCTTGTGGAGTTCGGTCTGGTGTATGAGGCAGGCAAGCTGGATGCTCCGGGAAGACCGGCACAGTTTGCGACCACGGAGGAGTTCCTCAGAAGATTCGGTATAGAGTCAAAGGAGTCTCTGCCGCGACTTGATTCAGACCTTGAGGCGGAGATTGTACATGAGGTGGAAGAAGAGACAGGCTGGAAGTTCGGTTTTGAGAGCACAGCAAACCAAAACAAGTGAGGACAAATAGTTGAAAATAAAGATAAAATACTTTAGTGATGAAATAGAAAAACTCAAATTTATTGACGGCAAAAGTGATTGGATAGATTTGAGAGCTGCCGAAAGGGTGGAACTTAAAAGCGGAGAATATAAGCTGATAAGGCTGGGTGTAGGTATGGAATTGCCGAAGGGATATGAGGCATTTGTGGTGCCGAGAAGTTCCACCTTCAAAAACTTCGGCATATTGCAGACCAACTCTATGGGAGTGATTGACGAGTCATACTGCGGAGACAATGACGAGTGGAAGTTCCCTGCGCTGGCAATGAGAGATACCGTCATAGATATAAATGACAGGATATGTCAGTTCAGGATAATAAAACATCAGGATGCGTTTACATTTGAAGAAGTAAAAGAATTGAATGAGGTTGACAGAGGTGGCTTTGGCAGTACAGGGAAGAATTAGAAGATTATTTGCAGCCGGTGCACTTGCCGTAGTTATGCTTGGCGGATGTTCAGGTAAGGAGAGAAAAAACTTTGAGACCGGAAAGGCACTTTTAAATGAGGGAAAGTATGCCGAGGCGGTGGAAGCGTTCGACAAGGCGATAGAAGCACATGGCAGCAACAATATAAGAGGACTTGAAATAGATATACTCAGATACAGAGCGGAAGCGGAGTACAGAGCAAAAGATTACAAGGCGGCGGAGCACAGCTACAGGCTGCTCACATCGGCAGATGAGAACAGAAGCGAGTACATGGATATGCTCTCAATTATATATACCAAGCTCAGCAATACCGATATGGATATAAATATTGACAATGCTGTAGATATGTACGATAAAGCCGCAAAGCAGGACGACAAAAGTGAGCTGCATATCAATGCAGGTATTACTATAGTAGAGTACTATGAGGATATGTATGATAAAAAGATGGATGCCGCATACCTTGACAGTGCCGAGGAGTTTTTGGAAAAACTTTTAAAAGAGACAGGCAGGAAGAATGCCAAGGTCTTGGCGGTTTATGCAAAGCATATGTCAAAGCGAGAGGATTACGACAAGGCACTTGAAGCTGTGGATGAGGGCATAGCATTGCTTGAAAAGAAAAAGCTTAATAAAAGCGAAGATGAGACCCTGAAATCTTTGATGTTTTCAAGGGGTTCATGTTATGAGTATAAGAGTGATTACAACAAGGCGCTTGAAGCATTCAACGCATATATTGAAAAATACGGTGAGGATGAGAGCGTTTCACATGAGGTTGCGTTCTTAAAGGCGAGAATAAGATAGGTAATTATGAGTACATTTGAGACAAAGGAAATAGAAGAGAAAGTTATACTTCTCGGAGTGGATGTAGGTGACGATACAAAAGAGTCCATGAAAGAACTTGCAGAGCTTGTGGACACGGCAGGAGCTACAGTGCTTGAGAGTATTATCCAGTCAAGGGAGAGGATACATCCCGGCACATATCTTGGCAAGGGTAAGATAGAAGAGGTAAGAGAAAGAATAGATAAGCTTGATGCCACAGGTGTGGTATGTGACGACGAGCTTACACCGGCACAGCTTAGAAATCTGGAAGATTTGCTGGATACCAAGGTAATGGACAGGACTATGGTTATCTTGGATATATTTGCAAAAAGAGCCGCAACAAGTGAAGGAAAGATTCAGGTAGAACTTGCTCAGCTGAAATTTTCTGCGGCAAGACTGATAGGACTTAGAAGCAGTCTTTCAAGACTTGGCGGCGGAATAGGTACCAGAGGTCCCGGTGAGAAGAAGCTTGAGATGGACAGAAGACTTATACATGAGAGGATTTCACAGCTTAAGAGTGAGCTTAAAAAGGTGGAAAGCCACAGAGAGCTTATAAGAAAATCAAGGGATGAAAACCTCGCCTTTAATGTGGCAATAGTCGGATATACAAATGCGGGCAAGTCTACACTTTTAAACAAGCTGACAGATGCAAATATTTTGGCGGAGGACAAGCTCTTTGCAACACTTGATCCTACTACAAGGAAGTTGAAACTTGGAAGCGGTCAGGAAATACTTGTAACGGATACTGTAGGTTTTATAAGAAAGCTGCCTCACCATCTTATAGAGGCGTTTAAATCAACACTTGAAGAAGCCAAGTATGCAAATCTTTTGGTGCATATGGTGGATGCATCAAATGAAGAGGCAAGCTCACAGATGCTTGTGGTCTATGACACTCTAAGAAGCCTTGATGTGGTGGATAAGGATATTATTACAGTCTTTAACAAGACCGACCTGATAAAGGAAGGAGCGGAGCTGCCGAGAGATTTCCATGCGGACAAGATTCTTAAGATGTCTGCAAAGACGGGAGAGGGCATTGAAGATTTAAAGAAGACTATTGAAAATATATTACAAAATCAAAGAGTATATCTGGAACATATTTTTTCTTATAAAGATGCAGGTAAGATTGCACTTATCAGAAAGTTCGGAGAGATTAAAAGTGAAGAGTACATAGACGACGGTATCTCTATAAAAGCGTATATTCCTGCGGAGATTTTCGGGAAAGTGATGGGATAGCATAAAATTTGCTTGAAAAAGTTTTATAAGTATTATATATTAGTTATACCTAACTTAGTGAGACCTAACTATATTATATTACTTTGGGGGGATTATGTTATTAGCACTTTTGATTGCAGGTAAGCTTTTGATGAAACCGGGCGGCGACAGACCCAATAAGGAAGAAAAGATTACCGGAAAGCAGCATTTTTGGAGAGATAAAAAAGTAAAGAACGGATATAGACTGCAACAAAATCTACTTGATGACCATGCAAGGATTTTGGATAAGAACAATATAAGAAAAGCCGTTGGAAGTATGAGTGCCATGGAAGATAAGTTTGAAAGACTGGCTTCAGACAGCTTTTTAAAGCCCGGAGATGTGATAGGAGTATCCAGAAAGTGGTACGACCACTACGGTGTATATATAGGTGAAGGAAAGGTCATTCACTATGCGGATAAGACTAAGGATTTCGGAAAGAATGTAAGCATCTATGAAACAGACCTTGAAGGTTTTATTGAAGGGTGCAAGGATTATTTTGTACTGCATTTTCCAAAGGCGGGCGGTCCGCCTAGAAAGTTAAGGAGCAGCACCGATTTCACTGAAAATCCGAGAGAGGGAACCGGTATATTTGATTTTATTTTTAAGGCAAAGTATCAACTCTTCTCACCTGAAGAGACAATAAAGAGAGCCAAGTCAAGACTTGGGGAGAGATCCTACAATCTGACCAGAAATAACTGTGAGCATTTTGCTCTGTGGTGCAAAACCGGCGTATCATTTTCACGCCAGGTGGATATGGCATTATCAATATAAGAAAGGTTTTCGGAAATTCTAAAAGCTTTTTTTGAAAACATATTGACAAACTTTATTTTTTTTTATAATTATTACGAAATTTTAAAGATATAAGAAAAGAGAGTAGATTATGTCTGCACAGGTACCAATAATATGCTCTTATTGCCATAATAATATAGGTTCAGTAGCCGGAACTACAAGTTGTGCCGGAAATTTAATGTGTAATCATTGTAAAATAAGAATTAAGTATAATTATGATAAAAGAACTGATAGAATTACAACTGGAAGATATTAAAATAGAAAAAAATTAATTGGAACAAGTAAGTAAATTTTTTAATAGGCTGTCGCACTTATGTGTGGCGGCTTTTTTCTGCTTGAAAAATAAAGATAAATATTATATTATACATACGTACCGTAGGTATGTATAATATAATTTTATTGTTGGAGGAAATATGCCGAGAAATAAATATCCTGAACAGACTGTGGAACGAATACTGAAAGCATCCTACTCTCTTTTTATTAAAAAAGGCTATGACAATGTGTCAATACAAGACATTGTAAATAATCTTGGAGATATGACAAAAGGTGCCATATACCATCATTTTAAGTCAAAGGATGAAATCCTCAGTTCGATTTTTGATAAAATGTGTGAGGAATACAGTATTGAAAAACTTTTAAAAAGATATCAGGGACTTAATGCTCTTGATAAGATAAAGATGAGTTTTAAGGAATACTTTGATGATGAAGTGGCTATAAAAATAGATTTGGAAACAATGCCTTTGATGCATAATCCTCATATTTTTGCTCAACTGGTTGAAACTGTATTAAAGGTTTTTTCATTACAGATAGAAGAACTTATAAAACAGGGTATTAAAGACGGCTCTATGAGCGTTGATCCGAACTATACGAAGGAGGCGGCACAAGTATTTTCGTTGCTTTCAAAGGTCTGGCTTTTGCCGACGCTTTCAGATGACAGTATGGAGGATGCATGCAGGAAAATTGATATGTTGAAAGTAATTCTTGATGCAATAGGTATTCCCGTATTGGATGAGGAAATGTCTAAGCTTTCAAAGCAATATATCAGAAGATTTTATATGGGCTGATAAGCTTGAAAGGAAAATATATGGAAAAACTTATAGTTGCAAAGGATATACATAAAGAGTTTCTGTTGGGAGAAGTGAAGGTGGTGGCTCTTGATGATGTCAGTTTTGATATCTATAAAGGTGAGCTTGTGGTTATTTTGGGACCTTCAGGTTCGGGCAAGTCAACACTTTTAAATATCCTTGGCGGGATTGAGACTGTAAGTGGCGGAAGTATAAGTTATAACGGAATTGATCTAAGCAGTATGAATGAAAATGAGCTTACAGCTTTCAGACGTGCAAATATAGGCTTTATATTTCAGTTTTATAATCTTATGCCGAATTTGAATGCACTTGAAAATGTGGAGCTGGCAGCGGAACTTTCACCAAACCCTCTTGACCCTAAGGAGCTTTTAACTCAAGTGGGACTTTGGGACAGAAGGGATCATTATCCCGGAAAAATGAGCGGAGGTCAACAACAAAGAGTTGCTATTGCCAGAGCAATTTGTAAAAATCCCGATTTACTTCTATGTGATGAACCTACAGGAGCTTTGGATATATCAACAGGAGTTCAAATCCTCAAAATACTTGTGGATTTTAATAAGAAATACAACAAAACAATTATGATAATAACACATAATGAAAATGTGGCAAAAATTGCAAACAGAGTGTTCTATCTTAAGGACGGAGATATCAAAAAAATAGTAACAAATGAGCATCCGCAAAGTCCTGATGAGGTGGTGTGGTAATGAAATACTTTGTAAAAAATTTGTTCAGATCAGCAAAAAAGAGTCCGGGAACATATATAGGTGCAACTTTTATAATGGCACTTGGAATTTTTATTTTTGTTTCAATGAATGATACATTTATAAATCTTAAGTCACAGGTATATAGCTATTATGAAGAAAATAATATGGCTGATATATTTGCCGGTGTTATATCAATGCCGAAAGAAAGGCTGAAAAGTTTTGAAGATTATCCGGGAATTAAGAAGGCATCAGGTATTTTAAGTGCAGATTTAAGAGTGACGGGAGAGAAAATCAAAGATATCGCCAATTTGCATGTATTATCTTATGATAAAGATGCATATCTCAACAGACCTTTATTAAAGCCTGATATAATCCCGGGGAATGAGCAGATATTTATAGGTGCAAAGATGATGAAATCAAGGCATTTAAAAGAGGGAGATACTCTAAGTCTGATACATAACGGGGAGAGCTATGATTTTATAGTAGCCGGAGTTGCATCCGCTCCGAACTATATATATGCCATTCCTCCAAGCGGTGCGGTAATCTCTGACGGAAAGGATTATGATATAGCCATTGTAAATTCAGACAAACTTTCAAAGATGCTTGGCAGAGAAGATACTGTAAATGAAATAAGCTTTGAAATGGAAAAGGGTTATTCTTATGAGGTGTTAAGATATGAACTTAGAGAGCGTTTATCACAATTCGGCTTACAAAGTTTTACAAATAAGGAAAAACAAAGCAGTTACAATATGGTTGACGGTGAAATAAAGGAGCTTACCGGAACAGGTACAATATTGCCTGCAATATTTATGTCAATGTCCGTATTTATGCTTTATACAGTACTTAAAAAGATGATTGACAATGACAGAAGTCTTATAGGAACTATGAAGGCTATGGGTCTTGGAAATAGTGAGCTTATAGGTGCATATTTGGTGCAGGCGATTTTAATAAGCTTTGTGGGAGCATTATTGGGATGTATTCCGGCAAGATCTTTCGGTAAATATATGTTTAATCAGTATGCGGAATTTTTTTCATTACCTTCGCCAATTTATATAGACCCCGTTTCTACAAAATTGAAGGGATTTTTGATAGCTGCTCTGGCAAGTTTGGTTGCAGTGATTTTTGGTGTAGGCGGAATTGCAAAGATACAGGCGGCTGAAGCTATGCGAGCGGCAACACCGAAAGTTAATAATAATTTTTCCTTCGGTTTTATTAAAAATTTTAATGTGATGCATAAAATGGGAATACGTTCTATCTTAAGAAGTCCTTTCAGAACATTTTTTATTGCATTTGCTATAGCTTTCCCATTTTCAATGTCATGTACATTGATGGCTTCACAAAATGCCATAAACAAGATGTTCATCGGGTATTTTAGAGATATTGCAAAATATGATGTAAAGATTACATTGGAAAATTACAGTGACGCCGACAAAGCATTTAATGCTTTAGGTGAAATAGAGGGTGTAGGTGAAAGAGAGGTTATATCTGAGATACCTATAACATTAAAATCTAAAAATCACAGTAAGATTACATTGCTTTCAGGTATAAACAGAGGCTCAAATTTGTATAGAATAAGTGATGTAGATGATGTATTTTATGAACCTCCTACAGACGGCATTATATTAAATAAAAGGATTGCAAAAGATTTGAATGTAAAAGAGGGAGACAGAGTTGAGATCTCTACAGGATATGCTCCTAAAAAAAAGACTGAAATATCTGTAACACATGTGATTTCAGAAGCATTTGGAAGCGGCTGCTATGTGGATATAAAAAATATTGAGAAGTATCTTTCATTATCAAATTTTTCAAATACTTTAATCTTTAATACAGAAAGGGGAAGTGAGGATATTATCAAGAAAACTCTTACAGAGGATACTTCACAGATTACATCATTTTCAAGTAAGAAGGATACTCTAAGGATTTATGAGGATAGAATGAAAAGCTCAAAGTTTATGTTGCAAATGTTTATATACCTGTCTTTGTTTTCAGGTGTAGTGCTTATATATAATATTTCTTTGATAAGTATAAGAGAAAGAAAAACTGAATTTGCTACAATGAAGATTATGGGAGTTTTGGATAAGGAGCTTAGACAGATGATTTTTATGGAACAGGTGGTATATCTTATAGCGGGGCTTATTTTAAGCATCCCTTTGATAAGAGTATTTAAATGGATACTTGAGTCACTGCTTGTTTCAGATTCATACACTCTGAGATTACATATAGAATTTTCCATGTATGTGGCATCCCTTATATTCTGCGTAATGATGCTTTATATATCGGGAAGAGCAATACTTAAAATTATAAAGAAAATAAATCCGAACGACAGTTTAAAAGAAAGAGGTTAGCTATGAAAAAAAACAGGTTATCAAAGCTTTTTGAAGAAAGAAAAAAGTATATAATAATGTTTGTTATTATCGTAGCAATAATAACAGCGTTTTCAATAAAAAATATTAACAAGGCTGTGAGTGTTGAAGCTTATAGTATAAATCAGGGTACACTAAAGGATACATATAAAGAAAATGCGGTTATAAGTTTCGGGAAGGGCTATCATATTCTTTCAAAGGTAAACGGAAATATTAAAGAGGTGCTTGTAGACGAAAACACGGCAGTAAAAAAGGGAGACGTACTTGTAAGAATATCGAACAGAGATCTTGTATATCAAAAACAGTTAAGACAGAGCAATTTGGACTCATATATGGCAAAAAAAGAAGAAAGCGATATAGGAAAGCTGATGGCTACATCACCTATGGAGTATATAAACGGACTCGGTTCAAGTCTTGAGTCTGCAAGAGCTGCTTATGAGGCCGCACAGACCGAGTACAATGCAAAACAGGCTCTTTATGAATCACAAAGTATTTCTCTTATTGAACTTGAAAGTGCAAAAGCAAGCTTTGAAAGTGCCAAGTCCAATTTTGAAACTGCAAGCAGCAGACTTGATGAGAGCAATAAATATTTGAAAAGCCTTAAGGAGGATGAGGGATTAAGTGAAAAAGATATAAGTAAGAAGTTTTATGAAAGTACAAAAAAACAGCTTGAAGCCGCTATTGATGCTGAAAAAACAGCTATAGCTCAGCTTGATATGCAGATAGACGACTGTGAAGTAAAATCTGAATATGACGGAATAGTTTCATCTGTACCTGCAAAGAATATATCTATGGCGGTGCCGGGGCAGGAACTTGCAGTGGTTGATACAGATAATAATGAATACAGGCTTGAATGCAGCGTTTTGACAGATGTGATACCTTATCTGCATGTGGGTGATGAGATGGAAGCTGAATTTGACTTAAGAGGAACAAAAAAAGTTTATAAAGGTAAGATAAGTGAAATATATGACTTTGCAACCGAAGATAAATCACCACTGGGACTTAAGGAATACAGGGTAAAACTTGTGGCAACTCTTAATGATATGGGAGAAGATAATATCTTAAAGAACGGTTACGGTGTAGATGCAATTTTTACTTTATATAAAAATGATAATGTAATTGCAGTGCCTTTAGGTGCGGTTTTTACTGAAAATGAAAGCGATTATGTATTCAAAATAGATGAAGGTAGAGCAAAGAAAATCCCTGTAACTGTAAGCTACAAATCATCCACAGAGGCTGTGATAAGTGAAGGTTTACAAAAAGGCGATAAGGTTATTATAAATTCGGATGAAGAAAAGATTAATGACGGAGTAAAAGTCAGAGCAAAATGATTTTACAAAAAAGGCCGTTAAATGATGACGGTCTTTTTATTTGTGTGAACATTTGTTATAATCTGTTTAAAAGTAGGAGATAACTAATGAAAATCATTCTGGAAACTAAAGAGACTGAGATTGTAGAAAAGAAATCAAGGTTTATAGCAAATATTGCGGCAGTAGCTTCAGAGGAAGAGGCCATCGAGTTTATAGAAAAAATAAAGAAAAAATATTATGACGCAAGGCATAACTGTTATGCGTACATTATAGGGGACAAAGGCGATAAGAAAAAATGTTCTGATGACGGAGAGCCGCAAAGAAGTGCCGGAATGCCTATGATGGAAGTGATTGAAAACCAAGGCTACTTTGATATAGTGGCGGTGGTAACAAGGTACTTCGGCGGTACTTTGCTTGGAGTGGGCGGACTTATAAGAGCATATCAAGGTGCCGTTATAGAAGGTTTAAATGCAAGCGTCAGCGGAGAGATTCACGAGGGTTTCAGAGCGAAATACAGGTTCGGATATGATTTTTACGGTAAGATAAAGTATATAGCCGAGAGTGAAAATATAGTTATAGAAGATACTTTATTTGACGAGAATGTCACTATGAGTCTTATATTTGAAGACGGTGAGAGTGAAAGACTGCAAAAAAAGCTTATAGAAGAGACCAACGCAAATATAGAAAGACTGCTTTTGGAGAAGATAAAATATATCACTGTGGATAACAAGTGGTATAAAGAATACATATAGAAAAGGCTTGAATCAAGTTTGAGGATTTATAAATGCAAATGTATTTGGGAGAAGAAGGAAAGAAATACTATTGGAGAGCTGTAGATGTCAGCAATATAACGGATGTAGAGACATTGGAGAAAAAATTTGACTTAACCGAAGAGATGTCCGAATATGTGCTTGACTCAAATGAGAGAGCCAGAGTGGATTATGACGGCAAGAATCTGTTTGCGGTAATACATGTGCCTGCATTTACACAAAATGACGGACACTATGAGACAAGGTCGATTAAATTTTTTGTAAATGCGGACAGCATCTTTATGTTTGTTACATATGATACAAACTATATTGTGCCGCAGATCGAAAAGCTGATAGAGGTGGAAGAGGCGAGCAGCCCGATGATGCTGTTATTTTTATGCCTTTTTGTAATATCCGACTCCTTCTTGCCGATACTTGATAAGCTTAATGAAGAGAGACTGCATCTGAACAGGAGGCTTAGAAACAATACAAACAATCAGGGTATTTGGGATTTGTCGGACCTTGAGGTAGGTCTTATCTACCTTGGAGCCGCAACAAGGCAGAATGTAGTGGCAATCAGACAGATGAGAATAACTACTGCAATAAAGAAATGTTCAAATGCAGAGAAGGAGCAGCTTGAGGATGCCTACATAGAGGCTAAGCAGGCAAGCGAGATGGCGGATATGGCGTCAAGCATAGTGGAGCAGATGAGCGGAATGTACAACAACCTTATAAATATCAGGCTGAATGAAACAATGCGTATCATGACCGTATGGTCACTGCTTATGACCATACCGACAATCATTTCAGGCTTTTTCGGCATGAATGTAGATTTGCCCTTCACCACGATGAAAGGCGGATGGATACTTATAACACTTATCACAGCTGTTTTGCTGTGGATAATGTGGAAATTTATATGGAAAAAACTGTGGTAAGAATAATAGTTACATTGGTTATTTAATGACTAATGTAACTATTATTTTTTTGCTGTTTTAGGTAAATTGTTTATGAAAGGGGGAAATATGAAGAAAAAAATAATAGTTGCAGGACATATATCCTATGATATTACACCGATAATATATAATACAAACGGTAAAGATTTCGGTAAACTTATAAAGCCCGGAAAACTAATCAATATCGGTAAGGCTACAGTTGCAAACGGCGGAAGTGTGAATAATACAGGTATGGCATTGCATAAGTTCGGTGCGGATGTTGAGCTTATTGCCAAAATCGGTAATGATGAGTTCGGCAGACAGATAATGGAAAAATGTAAAAAAGAGGGTGCAAAGACAAGTTTTATAATATCGGACAGTGAGGATACCTCATATACCATAGTGATAGCACCGCCGGGATTTGACAGAAGTTTTTTGCATTTTACAGGAACCAATGACACTTTCAGTTTCTCGGATTTGGATATGTCAAAAATAGAAGGCGGATATTTGTTTCATTTCGGTTATCCGACGTTGATGGAAGGGTTCTATAAAGATAATGCAAAAGATCTTATACAAATGTATAAGAATATAAAGGAATTAGGATTGATTACGAGCCTTGATGTGGCGGCAATAGACCCTAACAGTGATGCAGGGAAGCAGGATTGGAAAGAAATATTAAGACAAGTATTGCCATATGTGGATGTATTTGAACCAAGTTTTGAAGAATTACTATGTATGGTTGACAGAGACGGATATGAAAGACTTTTAGAAAGGGCTTCGGATAATGATATATGTGCATGCCTCAGCTTGGAAAAGGATATAGTACCGCTCGCTAAGAAAGTTATGTCTTTAGGTGCATCAATATTACTTATAAAATGTGGTGTAGCAGGTATGTATCTGTGTACGGCAAGTGATATATCACAAAAGCTGAATCTGGACAGTTCTTGGAATGGTTTTGAACATTTCCAAAAAAGTTTTAAACCTGACATAATAAAGTCGGCAATAGGAGCGGGAGATACGGCAATAGCGGCATTTCTTTATGGAATAATAAATAATTACAGTCCTAAGAAAGCAATGGAAATAGCGGCGGCTACCGGTGCAATGTGTATTACGGAATATGATACATTTAGCGGATTGCTAAGTATAGATAAACTGGAAGAAAAAATAAAAAATAATTGGGAAACTCAAGATTTTATCTGTGAGTAGGGGGAGATTATGTTAATAACGTTGAAGAATATTTTAAAAATGGCGGAAAGTAAAGATATGGCGATAGCTGCATTTAATGTTACATCACTTGAAGGTGTATTGGCGGTGATAGAAGCGGCGGAGGATGAGGATACTCCGGTAATATTACAATTTGCCAATGCGGCACACAGTAAATATATTTCACTTGAAGATATAGGAAGAGTGATGGTGGCATTTGCAGATAAGAGCAAGGTACCTGTATGCGTACACTTAGACCATGGGAACAACTTTGATGAAATAAAGAGAGCATTGGATTTAGGATTTACAAGTATAATGTATGACGGATCCGAACTGTCGTTAAAACAGAATATAGCAAATACAAAATATGCGAAGATATTGGCAGATGAGTATGGAGCAAGTATAGAGGCGGAACTTGGCTCTATGGGAACAGAAGGTGAGAACGAGAACATTTTAGGAGCATATACAGACCCCGAAGTGGCAAGAGTATTTGTAAATGAGACAGGAATAGATGCACTTGCAGCTTCGTTCGGAACAGTACATGGAATATATAAAAGCAGGCCGAATCTGGACTTTGATATAATCAGCGGAATAAGAAAACTTAGCGGTATTCCGGTAGTAATGCATGGAGGCTCAGGAATAAGTGATTCGGATTTTAAAAAATGTATAGATTGCGGAGTGAGAAAAATAAACTACTATACATATGCGGCAAAGTATGCCGGTGATGCAATAAGAGATATGATTAAAGATAAAAACGGAAATATATATTCACATGATATATTGGTTGAGATAAGGAAAAATATGGTGAAGACATATAAGGAGACAATAAGAGTGTTCAAAAATATACAAAAATAGATTATATACTTTGACATATAAACTTAAAATATTAT
>NZ_CALLVU010000069.1 GCF_938015485.1 uncultured Lachnoanaerobaculum sp.
ATAGATATATTTTTATTTTAACAAGCTGTCAATCCAATCCTTTTTTTGCACCTTGGCTCTCCAACTTGCAGGTATTTTATCATAAGTATAATATAGCCCTGCAAGCCCACCTGTTACGGCTGCTACGGTGTCGGTATCATCACCCAAGTTTACAGCTTTTAAAACAGCTTCCTTATAAGATGAGGTATTTATCAGACACCATATGGCTGCTTCAAGTGTGTATACAACATACCCGGTGCTTTTTATCAGTTCTTTCGGTATATTTTTAAATTCTGAGAGTGAAATAAGTCTGTTATAGTTTACAAGCTCGTTTTCATTATTTTTACCGTAATACTCAAATGCATTATCTATTCCGAACTGCAGTCTTTCTGTCAATTCTCCACATTCTCTCAAAACGGCTCTTACCAAAAAATAATATATACCGCAGGCTAATTTGCTTCTTATATGTGCATGTGTCAAAGCTGAACAATTATGTACCATATCTATAACTTCATCATCCGATATATTTAAGCTTTTTTGCCGTTCAAAAAGATATAAGCACACCGGCAATATTCTCATAAGCGAACCGTTACCGTTATCCCGGTCCGTTTTTCCTCCCGACTCTAAAGGTTTTGCCCCGTTACTGTATTTCATTACAGCCCTTGAAGTCGCTATTCCTATATCAAAGACTTCACCAAAAGGTGTGTATTCTCCGTACATACACCAATCATGAAATCTGTCCATAATATCCTTATAATCAATCTTTCCTTTATCCTTAATGCTTGTAAGAGTTGCAAGCACCATACTGCTGTCATCGGACCATGTGCCTTCAGGCTGATTATATGTTCCGTACCCTGTCATATCTTTTATAGGGTTGTTCTCTCTTTCCTCTCTTGTGCCGAATTCAACAGGTACTCCCATCGCGTCTCCGATAATAAGCCCGTATATTCCCGATTTCCAAATACTATTCATTTATCCCCCTAGTCTCTATATTATATCTGATTAAAAAGTCTCATAGTAGTATCAGGTCCTCTGTTCCCCTTTTGTACCTTTGTATTATCACCTACATATGAGTTTTTTGATACACGTATAGTATAAAGCTTGTCTTTAAACTTTTCCACAGCATTTTCATTAATTACACAACTGGCAATACTTATATCCGATCCGGACATCTCTTCTATAGTTTTCCCGGTGTTTATTACTGAGTCAACCAGTATTACATTCTTCGTCTTCGGGCGGATAAACTTATCCTTCTTAGGGTCATAAACATCAAACCTGCACCCCAAAGCGTAGTATAATCCCGTAGCCATAAATATACCGCCTCTAAGTATCGCCACAACCGTAGTATCATGTGAAAACCGCTCCTTTATTTGTTCTCCAAGCGCCCTTCCCAATTCTACATGAGCCTTTGCAAGTACCGGTCCGCTTATACCCGAATCCGACTTTGTAATTGCAATAAGCTTCTCTATTTTCTCATCCTTTTTTATCTCAAACAATGTGTATACCCTCCAAATCTCTGTTTTTTAAAGAGCTGCTAAGCTCCCCTGTCGGTTTGGCTATAAGAAACGCCTCGTCAGCTCTCTTTAACATAAAGTAATCATTCATACTGTCTCCGAAAGCTCTCACTTTTCTATTTCTTTGCAAAAATTTTGTAATAAAAAACTTTGTGTCTGACGACATTTGATTTCCAAAAAATACCGGTCTTTTTATCTTCTCCGAAATATTTTCCCATATATCAGGCTGTCCCGATGTCAATATAAAGCCTTTGTCCATATGTTTCAGTACAAATTCATTATATGTAAACTCAGGCACCTTCAGCTTTTTAGAAGCATTTGTATATTTCATCATATTTTCATGATGTAAAAAGCTTTGAAAACCTGTATAAAAATTTCCGTCAAATATATGTGTTTTATATCCGATTAAAGAACTTGAATCTTCTCTTATCAATGTCCTGTCTCCGTCTGTAAGTGTAATATCTGTAAAGTCCGACATTGATAAAATATCATTTGCCACCTCTTTTGCAAAATTTACACAGCTGAATCCGTCCGAAACAGCGTATACAAACTTTAATACTGTATCTATATCATCAAAATACCCCAAATCCTGATTGTCAATGACATAAAAATCTTTATCATGCTCATGGCAATACTCTCTTAATTTTTCTATTTCATTATTCTGCCATTTTTTTATATCAAATTTCAAATACTTACCGTTTTTGGAAGATTTCTCCATTCTTAACTTTAATACTTCCGGTTCAATGTACAAATATAAAAAGACATCATAAAGCTTACCGTCTTCTTTAGTAAATACCACATTATCTCCGAATGAATAATGCCCGTCCATAATGAAATTGTCTTTTTTTAACAAAGTATTTGCCAATTCTTTTCTCACAGCTTTTTTACACTTCTCATCCATATGATAAAAATCTTTGTTAATATCAAAAAGCATATCGCTTCCGTGAAGGACTTTAATCCCCTTTATTCTGTCTAAAATATATGTCTTACCTGCAGCCGGCAGCCCGTATAAACCTAATCGCATATCATCTCCTTATAGCATTTTTTTCTGTCAAAGTCCAAATGTATTTTTTCAAGTTCATTTATTTTAATATCACTTTTTGCTATAGGTTCCAAATCAACACAGTTTCCACATAGAAACACCTTACCGTTTGCAAAAAAGAAATTGTTGATTCCGGCTCCGCACATACCTCCATACATTGTACAGTCATAGCCCCCTCTGCGCACATTCAAGCTTTTCTGTGCATTATCTAAAAAGCGGTTGAACTCTTCTAAAGAAATACCGTATTTTCCGATCATCCTTGAAAAGGTGATTCTGTTATCAAACTTTTCAAAGAATTTTATAGTGGCATCCTCTTCTTTTATAACTTCCTTTCCTACGGTACAGTTCATACTCGGATAATTTCCTGTAATCCGCTTATAAAGTTCTATCTTCTCCATAACTTTTCCATGTGTATTACAGCGATACATATCATGTATTTTTTCTGTCCCGTCTATCGAAAAGCCGATATTTACATTGTTTTTATCAAAGAACTTTATCATATCTTCATTTAACAAAAGTCCGTTTGTAATAGAATATGCCATAATTCTGCCCTGCTTTATATAACCTGAGATATATAATATATATTCTTTAAGAGCATTATATTCAAGCAGCGGCTCTCCGTTGCCTACAAATCCGATTTTAAACAGTTTAATATCCTTACTTTCAATATATTTGATTATATTGTCTAAAATTTCAAACACATCCATTGTGTCGTTTTTAATAACATCTTTTTTCTCATAAAAATGACAATATTTGCAGCTTAAATTGCATCTGTTATTTATTGAAATACATACTCTGTCTATTTGCATTATACCTTTTACTCTTTCCGTAATCTTTTAACATTGGTCCGTTTTTCCTGTATTCATTCATCCAATCGATATAGGACCTGCCGCTCATATCTACAAGCTTTGTATCTGCACCTGCTTCAAGCAAAACTTTTCTTATATCTTTATCGCCTCTAAAGTATCCGTTCATACAGGCTTTCATCAACGCACTAAATCCGTTTGCATCTTGTTGATTAAGGCTTGTTCTCTCATCTTCACATAATAATTTTACAAATTCCGTCATTCCATGCCATGCCGCTATCATCAAAGGCATATTTCCTTCATTCTTTTGCCTTAGTTTCTCACCGCTATATGGATTTTTGCTGCCTACATTCGGATTTGCTCTACATTCAACCAACAGAAATCCAAACATCTCATAGTCTTTTACCTGTATTGCATGTGAAAGCGGAGGGAAGTATCTCCGTGCATTATCTCTTTTATTTACATCACCTCCCAATGATATCAACCACCTTATTTTTTCCTTTCTTTGATTCATAGGTTTTGATGTTGCTCTTACAGTAGAAATAATCAATGTATTTCCGTCACTCATATAGGCATTTACTTCATCTTTGCCAATCCTTTCAAGGCTTTCATAAGTATCCGCAAAAAAATCTTTTATATTGTCAAGTCTTCCCGTATCTCTTATCGGTTGTTTTGTTGCTATATATTTACCCAAATATAATGCCGCTATATTCTCATTATTCTTTAAGTATACCGAATAATCAATGTCATCCGTTATAATGTCAACTTTTGTATGATACTTTTTTGAAGCCTCGTTTGCGATATGTATAATCTTTTCATCATTTTTAATATTTTTATTTTTACCCGTATACTCCATTGACACAATCTTGTCTCCGTAACTTATACCTCTAAGTACCTCCCAAGCCTTTTTACATAATGATGATTTAGAGTCCTTTATCCTGTTCAATTCGTTTACCACCACTTTAGGTATAATAACCTTATCATATTCATCATTCAGTTCATCTATCAGTTGTATATTCTTAAGTATTGCAGATGTATCAACTACAACCGTCTTTTCTCCCCTTAAGAACTGCTCTATCTGTTTATCCTGCATACAAAAAGCATTACAATATCGTATTGCATACTCCTTTAATGTCTTTTCACTTGTTTTGCCGTTTTCTACACGGGATAAAGAAGATTTCTTTAATAAAGTACCTTCATATTTTTGTATCTTCTTTACCATATCATCCAAGCTGCATTTATATTCTTCTCTTAGTTCTTTCATCCTCAAGCATAAAAAAGGGATTTCTTTTTTCTTTTCTGTCATTTGTACTCCTTTCTTTATATCGCTATTATATTATTTCTATTTCCGTCTTCAATATTCTTAAGCGATAATGCAACAAATCAGAGTATATTGCAACGACACAAGACTCTTATACCGGCTTTTGTATACAGACTTTTCCCATTAAAAAAGCCGTTAAAACCAATCTTTTCATTGATTCTAACGGCTTTTACTATGCCCTTAATCTAATTATACATTTCACTCTCATGTTCCGTTACAAACTTTGCACCTGCACAGGCACCGCAATCGCAGTACTCTTCGCCTGCCTCTTTTACCTCTTTGGCATGTTCTGCAAGTTCCTTTGCCTTTTCTTCACCGAACACCTTCTTACCCTCATCGGATATAAAAAAGTTATACACGCTGTCTATTGTACATATATCCATCTTTGCTTCCGCTATCAATGCCTTTGTAGCGGCTTCCTGTGCATCCGTACCAAGTGACTCAAGCCAGATTTCACCTGCTGTTTCAAGCTCCGGGCAACAGCTTGGTGCCTCTATCATTTCCTTTACCGCCTTTACTATACTTTCGTTCATATGTTCCTCCTTATAATTTCTATTTCATGCTTCGCATATACTTTTCAAAGCTTTCCACACTCATATTTGCTCTGCTTGCCGCATCGGCTATACTTAGTATACCGTCCTTTACTAAAGATATTAAGGCACTGATAAATCCCCTTTGCATACCTTGTTTTCTGCCTTCCTCTCTGCCTTCTTCATATAATTGCTTCAGTACTTCTGACATATCTTCTCCCTCCTCTGAATACTTCAATCTATACTTTATATCAGATACTATTGGAAAATTTCTGCTATAGCTGTCATCTTCTGTAAAAACTCTCATTAGTTCCGATAAACTGCTTCCATCTCTTATATTAGCACAAATATATATTTCTCTTAATCCGTTGTCAAGTTCTATATCAAAACCGTCTACAACCCTTTTTATTTCATATTTTACTCTATTTTTATTAAAGATATCAAAGTTACATACATATATTATACATATATCCGGTAATTCATTAAAACTGACACCTTTTTCAATCATGTTAGTAGTGATCATACTGCTGTAATATCTCACTCTCTTTTGATGGTTCACATTATCATCATTTTGTATCTCTACATTTATAACTCTACCGTCTTTTAGCCTACATAAAGCATCAAGAATTACCGATCTTCTTTCGATACTTGTTATTGAGTGTTGTGCATGATTTTCTAATACCTCAAGTCCGGGGTCTTCTAAAAACTCTCTAAGTATCTCCTCACAAAAGCTTTTATTTTCTGCCATTTTTCTAAAAAATATATCATCAATAGGGTTTAGTTTCTCTATGACTCTCCTATAATCCATATTTCTCCTTTCCTTCCCCACACCCTGCATCTTACAGTGTCCTGTAATTTTCAAGCAACATCTTAAGGTCGGCTATGTCCTCCAGGATTTGTTTGCCGATGTCCGTATCCTTTACAAACATACGATATGTCTCCTTTTCTATCACCTCGGACTCCGACCTTATATCCGTGTTGTTTATCAGTGCATCCTCTACAGATGTGAAAGGAGTATGTGCCTTCAACCTAAGTCCATGTGAGTTAAATATCAGGGTATAACCTGCAATTCCTGTCGTCTTGTTCATAGCACGGCAAAATCCTCCGTCTATAACAAACAGTCTGCCGTTTGCTCTCACAGGATTCTCACCGTCGACGGCATGAACAGGTGTGTGACCGTTTATAATATGAGAATGTACATCATACAGACCGAACTCATGTAAGATTTGACTGCAAAAACTCTCATCATAGTACCTGCTGTAATACGGATTTGACGGTTCTTTCCAAAAGCTTTTATCTTCTACATAGTCTCTCTCAAAGGTCTTTACCATTCTGCCACAAAGCGGTGACTTCTCACCACCCCATAAAAACCACATAAAGTCCACATCATCCATACTCGGATTATCCGTGTAAGCCGCTCTTGCCTTCTTGTCACATATATCAAACAGCGCTTTACCGTGATAATACTTACCTTCTATAGAAAGCATATCAAATGTACCCTTCTCATCCACAGGCACACAGCCGTGATAAATCAGGTTTCTGTTGTAAACATTGTACATACTTCCTTTATCATATAAAAATTTTATATGTTTGTTAAGTCTTTGTCCTGATACAAAACTTCTCCTCAACTTCAAAAGAATCTCTTCTTCCTCATCGGTAAGCTTATACGGGTCATTCATATCAAGAGTGGGAAAAAGTGTTGTCTTCAGGGCAGTCTCCACACCGTCTATAGTCACGCTGCCTCTGTCAAGATTTATATGCTCCAAAAGCAACCTGCTGTCCATCTCATACTCCGGATGTCTTTTTATAAGCTGACCTTCCACCTTAAAAAGCATCACCTTAATTGCCGCAAGCGCCGCCTGTATTCCGTCCGATATACCGTACGTATTCATCCCGAAAATAATAAGCGGCCTGAGGCTGATACCATATCCGTTTTCCAAGATTTCAACATTGCCGTACTTTAAATTATTTCTGATAACATTGCAGATACAGGCATCGTTACCGCATACCGCACCCATCCAAAGAATATCATGGTTACCCCATTCAATATCCATAGAATGATACTTCATAAGCAAATCCATTATCCTGTCGGCCTGTCCTCCTCTGTCAAATACATCTCCCACCAGATGCAGATGGTCTACAGCAAGTCTTTTTATAAGTGCCGAAAGTGCAATAATAAACTCGTCAGCATCTTCCAAATCTATGATTGTTTGCAAAATATGCCTGTGATAGCTTACTTTATTGGTATCTTCATTCTTTTGCGCGTGCAAAAGCTCGTCGATAATATACGCGTAGTCCTCAGGCAATGCCTTTCTGACCTTTGACCTTGTATACTTTTGTGAAAGCAGTCTTGCAAGCATTATAAGATAGTTTAAAGTCATAGAATACCAGCCGGCATCTATCTTTCCGGTCTCGGCAAGCATGGTCATCTTCTCCCTCGGATAATATATCAGAGTACAGAGTTCCTGCCTGTCAAACTCGGACAAAGTATCTGTAAATATAAGGTCGACCTTTTCCTTTATTACACCTGAACAGTTATTCATAATATGTAAAAACGCCTCATATTCACCATGTATATCACTTAAGAAAAATTCGGTTCCCTTCGGCAGGTTTGTGATGGCGGACAGATTGATAATCTCTCTGATTACCGACTGACTTGACGCGTAATTTTGCTTAAGTAACTTTAAATACTTTACATTCTCCCTATTCATAATACCCCCTATAATATTTAATCTTCAGGCCTTGGCACCGTCTCATCGACAGTATCCGCCTCTGTTGTCAGTTTTTCTACAGTTTCTTCAACACTTTCTTTTTGCTTAACGCTCTCTTCAGTCTTTGACACCTCATTTTTTGATACATCACTTGTAGGTATCTTCTCAACGGTACTCTCTAATGTAGTCTCCGTATTCTTTTTACTCAAACTCTCATCCGACTTCTCACCCTTAGTACCTTCTATACTTGTTTCAATACTTGACTTTGGAGCACTTGTAGTCTCACTCTGTGAATTTACCTTTATCTTTGCAGGCTTACCTCTATAGGTGGAGTTGTGGAAAGGTTCTTCCTTTATTATACTTCCGTTCTTTTTCACAATATAAGTGGTAGCCCACCTTGAGCCTTTCTTTGCCTCACTTATTACCACTTCTTTCCCCTTTTTAAGGCTCTTATCCTCAATATACTCAGGAGCGGGAGGGTCAAGGTCCGCAATCTTTTTTGACTCCATCTCTATACTCACACCATCCTCCAAAATAGGAATGCCTATGATTGAACAGGTAAGTGTCTGCCCTGTAAGCACTGCACGTATTGCTATCGCGGTATCACAAGTATTTACAAATTTCATATCAGGTCCGGCATATCCGTCATAGCTGACCATTGCGTCCTCTCCCGGAGTCACATAAGTCGGCTCATATGAATGTGCATGCCTCTCTGTAGTGGTAAGCCCTGCAAATATGACCGCATTATAAAGTGTAGATGATACCTGACATACTCCGCCTCCGGGTTCTTCAGACAGAACTCCGTTTACATAGGCACCTGCCGGTCTGTAACCTTTTTCTTCCGTTCTGTTACCTGTAGTGTTATTAAAAGAAAATTCCTCACCGGGCTTGATTATCAGTCCGTCAAGTGCTTCACTTGCAAGCGAAATATTGGTATTTCTGTCCTTATTGTCTGTAGTCTTTGTGGTGAAAGTTCCTATTACCTTATACTTCTCCTTTGCACTTACCTCCGTGACACTCGGTTTTGCTTCATTTCTTACAACCAAGATGTCCGCCTGAAAATCCTTTCTGTCTGTAAATGACTTCAAATCACCTTTCAGTCTGTTTTCATCTATTAAAAAGCCGTCACTCTCATGTGTGTAGGTAAAGCTCTTTGTATCCTTGTTAAATCCCGATATAGAGCCGTTTTGCGGAGGAATATCCCACTTTTTCTTCGCCTCATTAACCATCTCTTCTATATCGCCGTCATCAAAACTTATATCATAATGCGTATTTGCCTTATCAATATCCGAATATATTTCACCCAACAGCTTATCAAGCTTTTTATCAAGTATATTACTTAGCTCCAAACTGTCATTATCATCTATATGCAACTTCATTTTCCAGGGATATACTCTTTTTATTGCGGATTTTGCCTCCGCCATCTTCATTCCCGTTATATCCACCTCATCAATACTTATATGCTTTTTCAGCTTTTCATTTGCGATATCAACAGTCGACTCTGTGTTTATCTCGCCTGCCGCATTTACAGGCTTTATTACCTTCTTTACACAAAGTATTACTGTTGCAAGTAATATAACAAAAACGGCTGTCAACAAGGCCACTCCCCTTATATTTATGTCGGCTATATATCTGCCGCTTTGTGAGCGTCTTCTGGCTGCCCTTACTCTTTCCGAACCGGACATCTGCTCCTTTTTTCGTCTTTTAAACATTTTATTTCCCTATGAATGTATTATTAAAATACCACTCAATAATATTTTATTTTTACAATAAAAGTAATATTCTTAAGTCAAATTATACCAAGAAAATGATTCCGGTACAACAATCAAGATTTGCTTTAAACAATTCATTGTGCTAGACTGTTTATGGTCTTTATTAACAAATATTAAAACAGAATGATTTTCAGAGGATAATATGAAATATATTGATTTACACACACATTCCACCGCTTCCGACGGAAGCTTTTCTCCCTCTATGGTAGCTACACTGGCAAAGGCAGCGAACCTTTGTGCTATAGCGCTTACAGACCATGATACCATGGCGGGAGTAAACGAATGCTTCAAAAAGGGGCTTGAACTTGATTTGCCTGTGATTGCCGGAGTGGAGATGAGTTGCGTATACAACTCAAAAGAAATACATATTTTGGGATATCTTTTACCTGATACTTTTCCTCCAAAAAAGCTTCATATCAAAGAGGAAATATTATCTGACTTGGATTTTTTTGCAAAGGAAAGGGCTGAAAGAAATAATGAAATACTGAAAAGATTCAAAAAAGACGGCATTATAATCTCTATGGATGATTTGATCGGAGACAATCAAAACACTCAGATAACAAGAGCACACTTTGCAAATGCCCTTATAAAGAAGGGAGTAGTTGCAGATAAATCCGAGGCCTTTTTAAAATATCTTGAATACGGCGGCAAGTATGTACCTGTAAAGAAAATCACAACAAACAGATGTATGGAGTTTTTAACCAAACATCATTTCTTTATTTCACTCGCACATCCGTTACAGTACAAATTTTCCGAAAGTGAACTTGAAAGTCTGCTTATTCATTTAAAAGATCTCGGTTTAAAAGGCATAGAAGTTTATCACTCCACACATTCGGATGAAGATATAAAAATTCTTCACTCTTTGGCAACTAAATATAATCTGTTTCCGACAGGCGGAAGCGACTTTCACGGCGCACACAAGCCGGGACTTGATATAGGAAGGGGATACGGCAATTTAAAAGTGCCTTATTCGCTGCTTGAAAACATTTTAAATCATATAATCTAATCAAAAAAGGTCTGAAACCTCTGCAAACTGCAGCATTTCAGACCTTTTGTATTTTATAATTTATTTACAACCGGCTTTTTCTTTGCCTTTGTTACTATATCATCTGCACTCTTATATATAGATGACTTGCTTACACAACCTCTTACACTTGAAAGCGGATAGATGGTTGTATTCTTTCCTATAACAGTACCCGGATTAAGAATGGAACCGCATCCTACTTCCGCCTCATCACCTACTATTGCACCAAGTTTTCTAAGACCTGTCTCAAGCTCGGCATCTTCCAAGTGAAGTACTACATCGGACTTGTCGCTCTTAAGATTTGATGTGATTGCAGACGCACCGAGATGTGCCTTGTATCCGATAATCGAGTCACCAACATAGCTGAAATGCGGAACCTGCGCCTTGTTGAAAAGTATGGCATTCTTAAACTCACATGAGTTTCCCGCTACCGCGCCTTCGCCGATAATTACATTTCCTCTGAAGAATGCACATGAACGAATACTTGCGTCCTTTCCGATGATAAGCGGACCTGCAAGCGCTACAGTCGGCATTATCTTTACAGAACGATGTACCCATATGTTCTTTCCGATCTTCAGATACTCGGTATCCGGCAATGTAGCTCCGACTTCTTCTATGAAGCTTCCAAGCTCCTTTAATACTTCCCAAGGATATGTGTATCTCTCAAAAAGTTCTTTTGCAACAGTTTCCTCAAGATCAAAAAGTTTTTTTGTTTTTACATCGATTTTCTTCATTTTTTATCCTTTCATGCCCTTATATTCTTTTGAAATCTTTTCAAATACGGCATTTAAACTATATTGATTATTAAGCTGCTTCACATTTAAACATCTTATCCCTACAAATCTTTCAAGCTTGGTCATATACTCATCTGATGATATATCACCGTTTGACACCATTGTTAAGCCCTTTTCCCAACTTGCTGTAAGTTCGGGATTTAACAGCTGTGAAATGGAACAATTCACCACTTCATATACTATCTCACCGAAAAGTGTAGGTGTGATTATCTGCGTTTTTTTGTTGAGAGCCAGATACTTGATTGCAAACAACTTTTTCAAGATATCCGCTCTTGTAGCTGAAGTACCTATACCGCTTCCCTTTATCTGACTTCGAAGTTCTTCATCTTCTATAAGCTGGCCTGCATTTTCCATTGCAAGTATTATGGATCCGGATGAATACCTCTTTGGAGGTACCGTCTCTCCCTCCTTTATACTTAAAGAATCAAGCCTTAACTTGGAACCCTTTCTAAGCGATGAAATCATATTTATATATTCAGGCTTTTGTGAGTCACCGTCATCATCGTCTTCTTCCTTTAGCGGACTTAATACATCCAAAAATCCTCTTTCAATACAAACCTTGGTATTTGTGATAAATATCTCATCTCCTATACCGAACTTGATGGCAAACTTCTGATATATGGCAGGAGAATAAAATATAGCAAGAAATCTCCTACATATCAGTTCATATATCAACATCTGCAATCTGCCTAAAGAATTCATATTTCCAAACCCGGTAGGTATTATAGCATAATGGTCGGTGATTTGACTATCATTAACATACTTTGTTTTTGATATATTTTTGTATGTACCCTTATTAAGTATATCATTTGCGAAATCCGCAAGCAAAGGGAATTTACAAAGTCCCCTGATATTTTTATCTATTTCCTTGGCTACAGCGCTTGAGAGCACTCTGGCATCGGTTCTGGGATAGGTGACAAGCTTTTTCTCATAAAGCTCCTGTATGATCTTTAATGTTTCATCAGGGCTTATCTTAAATCTCTTTGAACATTCATTCTGTACTTCGGCAAGATTAAATAAAAGCGGAGGATTTTTCACTTCCTTCTTTTTCTCATTTGAGAGTACCTCTGCTTCTCTGCCGTTTTTATTTGCAATCTCTTCCACATGTTCAATAAGCTTTTGTGCATATATCTTTTCTCTAAAGCCGTTATCCTTATAAAGCATCGGGGAATTAAAGTACTTTGACTTTTCATTCACCTTCCACTCTCCGTCTATGAACATCCCCTGATTCTCAAACTTTGCCAATACTTTATAAAAAGGAGTCTTTACAAAGTTTCTTATTTCTCTTTCTCTGTTGACCACCATTCCTACAACACAGGTCATTACTCTTCCCACGCTTAATACCGCTCTGTCAAGCTTTAAAAAATTTGCCACATTTCTGCTGTATTTAAGTGTAAGAATCCTTGAAAAGTTGATACCCATCAGATAATCTTCTTTAGCTCTAAGAAAAGCTGCCGCTGAAAGATTGTCATAGTATGACCAGTCTTTAGCATCTTTGATACCTCTGCGTATCTCCTCTTCAGTCTGTGAATCAATCCAGACTCTTTTTCTGACCTTATCTTTTACACCGGCCATCATATCCACAAGTCTATAGATATACTCACCCTCTCTTCCCGAGTCGGTACAGATATATATAGTATCAACATCTTCTCTGTTAAGCAGTTTTGAGACTGTATCAAACTGAGTTTTCACTCCGTCAATCACTTCATACTTGAACTCTTTAGGTAAAAAAGGCAGAGTGTCAAGCGACCAGCGTTTGAACTTTTCATCATACTTTTCAGGATAACTCATAGTTATAAGATGTCCTACACACCATGTAACTATAATATTGTCACCCTCCAAATATCCGTTTTTCCTGCCTGTAGGCACTTTCAGAGCCTTTGCAAACTCGGCTGCGACACTTGGCTTTTCCGCAATAAAAAGTTTCTTCATCAATCTTTTTCTACACTGAACTTGTATACAGTCTCACTGATAAACTCTTCAAGCTCATTAACTACCGGCTGTATAAAGTCGGGATTGTTTACAGCATTAGGGAAAAACTGTGTCTCAAAGCAGTATCCGCTTCGCTTATTATAATGTACACCGTTTTTACCTACGATCTCATCATTCAAAAAATTTCCTGTATAAAACTGTACTCCCGGCAAATCCGTATACACTTCCATAACTCTTTTACTTACATTATCTCTTGCTTTGGCTATCAGCCTAAGATTGCCGTCGTAATCTCTTATAACCCAGTTATGATCATAACCTCCTCCTTGAACTGTAGCTTCATAATCGGAGT
>NZ_CALLVU010000070.1 GCF_938015485.1 uncultured Lachnoanaerobaculum sp.
ATTCAAAGATAGCAGCCGACAGAGCCGGAGACAGAAACAGAAGAACCGGCGGTGCCAGCGGTGGCGGTAACTCTTCATCAGGTAGAGGAAGTAAACTTTTGACACCGGGAGAGAAGTCACAACAAAACACAGCTATCAATGAAAACAGTAATACAAGAGCATTCGTACTTGGAGTAGATGGTAACTGGGAAATTAACCCTGTAACAGGCGGATGGTCATTCTTACTTAACGGTGGAACGCCTATCAATGATATGTGGGGTATGATCACATTTGATGACTACACAGGTAAGAAGGTATCACGTTGGTATTACTTTGACGGACGCTCAACAATGGCAACAGGTTGGGTATATGACTCAAAGAACGGTAACTGGTACTATATGAATACAACACCGGGTCCTGAGCTTGGCCAGATGGTATTAGGTTGGGTAAAGGATGAAAAGACAAATAAGTGGTATTACATGAATGATAATACAGGTATCCTTAAGACAGGATGGCATAAAGATCCGCAGGACGGAAGATGGTACTATCTGAATTCAAACGGTGAGATGCTTGTCGGATGGCAAAAGATTGACGGAAAGTGGTATTACTTTAATACCAATACTCCGCAAAATACTTACACATGGGATGCCAATGCTTTCAAGTGGAACTACTTGAACAATAGTGTAAGACCATTTGGATCAATGTATGCAGGAGAGAAGACTCCCGATGGATACAATGTAGATGCAAACGGTGCTTGGAATTAAGTGACATAGGAGAAAGAATGAAAAGAAAGACAATAAAAGCAAAATTGGCTGCCGTATTGTCTGCCGGCATGGTATTTACCATGCTGGCACCGGCAATGCCGGCATATGCTGCAGATGTAACTATAACATTTGATTTTGATAAAAACACACCTTCATTGGATCCTGCTACTGAGCATAAAATTACTGTTAGTGGTCCATTAGGTAGCCCTATAAATACTACTACAGCAGGTCTTCAGACAGGTACAAATGGTGTTTTGCTTCCATGGGGAAATGGAACTACTTATCCGACACAGTCAGACGGCACCGGATATACAGGAACAGTTGGTGGAAAAATATGGGGAAAGGATTTAACAGGACTGGTAGATGGACTGGATTTGGTTGGGTATAAGATAAGTGAATTCAGGAAAGCACCAGGTGTTGGTGACTTTCCCAGAAGTAAGCTAGATAGTGGAAGATATCAAGCTGCAACTTATTATGCGACTCTTGTACCTGACGAGAATGTTACATCAGCAATGAAATTAGATATAAAACATTTACCGGATACAACTGATCCTGATACAACCTATTTTCCTGTACCGGCTGGTACTCCTAAAGAGCATAAAGTAATGTATGAGGTTTTTACAACACCTTATACAATACCGGGATATGATATACAAAGCTTAAAGGTCTCAGGTCCGGGCGTTGAAAGTGTGGCTAAACAGATTGAAAAAACATTATCCGGTACAGAATTAAACATAGGTTCACCTTATACGCTAAAATTTCTGACTACAAATAAAGATGTTAATATTGAGTATAGATATAAAGTTAACAATGATAAATTTTCGTTAAAGGTGGTTGATAAAATATGGGATTATACAGGTAGTATAACCAATCCTGTTCGTGGTACTGTAAAGTCTCAGAATCAAAGGGCTATTCCTACGGTTTCAAACCAGAAGGTACTTACATCTGTTGACGCTGCTGACATAAAAGCAAATAGTAAATATGTTAATATAGCATCTTCTGCTTCAAGTACTCCAAGCAGATATATACTTGATCCTGTAAATCCTGTGACCATTACATATGATTGGGGAGTTCCAAATGCTACAACAGGAAGGTTTACGCTGGATAAAACCGGTGATGATTTTAATCTTACTAATCCGGATCCAAACAAGAAACCTCTTGATACAATAATACCGGCAAAAGATGATACCAATTATCAAAGTATAAAGGTTGGTAATGCTGCCAGTGGATATAAAATTACCGGACAGATTCCAAACCAAGGGGTAACAGTAACATATAACTACTATGAGAATCCAGCTTATTATAAAGTTATAAATGTACAATATGTTGATAATGAGGGAAAGAATATATTTGATAAAGTGAAGGAAGCCAATCCTAATGCGTTTACGGATATTTCAACAGTTTTGCCTCCAGCTGAGCCGGCCATTGGTGTAATGTATACAGATGGTGATAATGTATATATGAGAGTAGATGTTTCAAATAAGGATTATGATATTCCTGTTCCGGTATTAGACAATTATATCAGTACAGGAACGGATGTGAATAAACTACCAACCATAAAAACTGATAATATTGCAGACTTTAGAAGCTCATATTTATATAAATATTTAAATACTTCTCCTGCACATTATGATCAAACAGAACCTAATGCAAATGAAGCCGGATGGTCTGATACTAATCCTAAATACACTATAAGTATTGACAAAAATGGAGATAATACACCGGACTCACCTGATAAAGATGCAAATTTAGTTATAACATACACAATTGATTCAACAAAGGTAGCAAATGTGGTAGCTTCAAGTGTAGGAACAGGAAAAATTTTAGTTGATAAAGGTCTGGCAACAGAACATGAATATGGAACCGGTAATAAAGATATAAAGCAGTTGGAAAGAAAAAACAGTTCCCTTTCAAACCACTATTCATTGGAAATTCAAGAGTCAGATTTGCCAACTCCTGAACCTGCAGTTGGATACAGATTTGTAGGATGGAAATATAACGGTGTTGATATTACATCATTTCCTGCTACTATAAATGTTCCAAACTCAACTAACAGTGCATCTATTATTGCAACATTTGATAAGAATATAGACCAGTGGAATGTTTATACACTTAAAGAAGGTAACAATCATGTTGAAATAGTTAATGGAGATGAATCTACAGCCACAACAGAGAATGTAAATGCCGGAGGTTCATCATTGACATACATTCCATTTAGTGCATTAGATAACTTTACTCAAGGCACAGCTATTATTGTAGATCCGGGATATACAGCTACATGGTATTATAGACACTATGACAATATAGAGAGAAAGTATAAGTATGATGAGTTGAGTCCAACAACAGATATAAGAAACATGAATGGTGAAACATTTGTAGTATTTGCTTATAACACTCCATTTGCAACACCATACACACCTATAGCTACAGGTAAGATTGATAATAAAGGAAAACCTATAATTACTGTAGATACTCAATTACCTTCTACAATGGATTCCAGATTGAACTATATTGTTACAGATGCTGACGGAAATGTAGTTGCAGTTTTATCCGGTGCTGAAATAATGACAAATGGTGGAAATATTACAGGTGATTTCCTTACACCCGGAAATACATATAATGTTGCTACAGCACTTTCTACAACACCGATAACCGTGGGATCTCCTATTTCTACAAGAGTAACCGGTGTAAGTACGACTAGTACAACACAAATTCCTGTATCACCTACACCAATGGTTACAGAGGATTATTCAAATCCCGGTAGAGCAAGTATCACAATAACACCTACAGCACCTAATACAGAGTATGCATTAGTGGACAACAATGGAAATGTTGTTTATCCTTTTACAACTCCTACAAATGATTCAAATGGAGTTGGAATAGTAACATTTGGGAACTTAGATCCGGGAACCACATATCATATTGTACCAAGACCGTTAGGAAGTAGTGATACACCAGCAACAAGACAAGCTGTGGGTGCAGATTTACCTGTAGCTACAAATAATTTTGGTTTAAGTGTAAATACATTTGATATAACTGTGGTTGGAAGTAACAGCCAATTACCTACTATGTATAAATTAGGAACTGCTGATGTAACGCTTTCTCCGACAGATAATATCAATGATATACTAAGAGGAGTTACGCCGGGAACACATGTAGAGATAGTTGCATTTCCTCTTAATAATAATTCAAATACATTTAGAGAGTGGAAGGTTGTAAATGGAGATTTCCCAGGAACAACTAATGCTAGAATATCTTTCACAATGCCGAATAAACCTGTAAAAATTCAGGCAATGTATGATGTAGCAGGCTTATACTGGGATGATAATATATATAATGATAATATAGGCTCAGGTAAACATATTGGTGTAATAAATCCTGTTATTTTGGATACAGGTAGATTTAGAGTTGTTATTGATAAGAATAGTGTAAATAATCCACTTAAGACACTTGTGTCAGATACGCTTACAGATCACTATCACCCAATGTTTGCAATGACTGCAAAGGTACAGAAGTTGAATGCTTTAACAAATGTATGGGAAGATTATTTTGGTGATATTGATCTCGATACAACTGTTGAGACAGGTGCCTTATTGTCAACCAGAGATTACGTACTACATGAGGTTGCAACAGGTTCAAATGCTGTCACTGCATTAAATGGAGATTATGAGAATCCTTCAGCAACATATCCTGGACAGTTTAATGTAACTTTGAAATCTGGAAATACCTATATATTTGGTTATACAACACCTGCAATATATAAAATCAAGGTAAGAGATAATAGAGATAGTGATCTTATAACAACTCTTACTCTTAGATCTACAGAGACAGTGCAAGATAAGGCAAATTTATACTCACATAAGATAAGCTTGGATTATATTGATAACAATGGTATAACATGGCATTATGAAGGGTTGAGTACAGACAAAGATGTCTATCAAGAATATGACCCTACACTAAGAGTGACCTCAGATGAAACAGTTTATGTGTTTTATTCAAATGACAAAACTGAAAGACTAAAAGCTGAAAGGGACTTAAATTCTGCAGTGAATACAGCAAGAAATAATTTAAATAATTATGATGCACCTTCACAGGCATTGTTATTAGCGCAGTTGGCTGATGCTCAGGCGGTAATAGATAGGATAAATAGAAAGTCATCGACATCTGAATTAGAGGCTGCGCTAGACGCATTAAACAATCTTATTGCTATACTACAGCCAAGAAGAACCTCTGGTAGCGGATCTTCAGGCGGCGGTGGAGGCCGTGGCGGTTCAGGTGCTGCAGGCAAATCAAAGACCCTCGGTGCACAGACACCTATCGCTGTAGGAATTGGCGGAAACTGGGAACTTATAAATCCTGAAGAGGCGAAAAATAATCTTGATAATTCAAAGTGGATTTTTAAGTTAAACAGCGGAGAGAGAGTTACAGGCTGGCAGAAGTTAAGCTACACCTATGAGGGAAGAACCAAGGAAGAATGGTATCACTTTGAAGAGGACGGTATCATGGACAGCGGATGGTTTTTAGACAGAGCGACAAATAAGTGGTACTACCTTTCAATGAACCATGACGGATTCTTTGGAGAGATGATAAAGGGATGGCATCATGATCCTGATGACGGCAGATGGTATTTCCTTGACAGAGCCGACGGACATATGCATATCTCATGGGATAAGATTGACGGAAATTGGTATTACTTCAATCCGAATCCGCCTGCTCAGACATGGTTCTTTGACAACAGCACAGGTCGTTGGAACTATGGCGACAACAAAGACATAAGGACTTTAGGTTCTATGTTCATAAATGAAGATACTCCGGACGGATTTCATGTGAATGACACCGGAGCGTGGAAATAAAATTCCACAATCAAACTACCTAAAAATTATTGCCCATGGCGTCCCGAGAAATCGGGGCGTCATTTTTTGTAATCAATAATACTTGTTTTTTTATCTGTTTGACTGTATTCTTATATACTGACAAGGAGAGAATATGAAGAAGATTTTAGTGATTGGAACCGGCGGTACTATTGCGTCAAAACAGATGGGAGAAGGACTTTCTCCGGCACTTAGCGCACCGGAGATTTTGACATATGTACCTGAGGTGGAAAAGCTTTGTGAAATAGATGTGCTTCAAATCTGCAATATTGATTCGACCAATATTACACCTAAGATTTGGATAGATATTGCAGGCACAATAAAGAAAAATTATGACTTTTATGACGGATTTGTGATATTGCACGGAACGGATACTATGGCATACACATCGGCGGCACTGAGTTATATGATACAGAACTCAAGAAAGCCTATAGTAATAACGGGAGCACAAAAGCCGATAAATATAGACGGTACGGATGCAAAGGTCAATTTAAGAGATAGTATACTCTATGCCTGTGACGATTACTCCCAAAATATAGTATTGGTATTTGACGGGAATGTTATCGCAGGTACAAGGGCAAAGAAGATGATGGCAAGATCATTTAATGCATTCAACAGTGTGAACTTTCCGATACTTGCAAGAATACAGGAAAAACATATCATAAGGTATATTCCTTATATACCTATGAGAGAGAGGGTAAGGTTCTTCCTTGATCTTAATGATTCCGTATGTGTACTTAAGGTAATTCCGGGAATGAGAGAAGGTATGCTTGAGTACCTTTTTGAAAATTATGACTGCATCGTAATAGAAAGTTTCGGAGTGGGAGGTATCCCAGACAATGTACTTGAAAAGTTCTATGCTGAGATGGAAAAGTGGCAAAAGATGGGTAAGTTTATTGTGATGGCTACTCAGGTGGTCAACGAGGGCTCCAACATGGAAATCTATCAGGTAGGACAAAAAGTAAAGAAAGATTTTAACCTTATTGAAGCTTATGACATGACACTTGAAGCTACCGTTACAAAGATGATGGTATTATTGAAAAGATACACATCCTATTCAGATCTTAGAAGAGCATTTTATACAGAAATAAATTATGATATACTATGCGCTTTTGAAATCATATAATAGTATACATAATCTTTCTATTGTGTATAGCTGTAAAGATGTGTTAATATATTCTTATAAATTACGAAAGATTTGGAGTTGGCTATGAGTTTGAGCAAGAAGATCTTGGGACTTATTTTAGTTTTTTTGACAAGTTGTTTTTTGTCGTTGGTTGCACTGGCGGATCCTTTGGTACAGGGTTGGCAAAAAGATGAAAGAGGATGGTGGTATGTGCAGGTTGACGGTTCATACCCAAGTGATTCTTGGCAGAATTTGGACAACAAGTGGTATTATTTTGATGACAACGGATACATGGTAGAGGACTCATGGGTGGACAACTACTATGTCGGATCTGACGGAGCTATGCTTGTCAGTTCAAGGACTCCTGACGGACAATATGTGCGTGAAAACGGAGAAAAAATAGAGGAGTCAAAATCCGCCAATCAAAAGAGTATTGTAAGCAATATACAAAAGCCTACCGACGATGAAGATGAACTTAAAAATTTGGTAGGTCCGGGAGTGGAGAGTGAAAATACTGAAAGTACACAGGCACAAAATCCGGACACAAGTAGTATTGATAATAATGACTCAAAAAACGGTCCTGTAGCTGCTACAGAAAATAATATAGGACCTGTTGCAGATACGGACAAGGTTTCAAAGAATGTTTCACCTGATATTGATAATCAAAGCGGTAAACAGCCTGAGAATAATGAACAAAATACAAATAAGCCGTCCAATCAGGTGGTACCGGGCGGTGGAGTCGTTACGAATCCTATGACCACGGTTATATCAAATAACAATACAGGCGAGCAGGATAAAAGAACAAAGGTGGTAAATGAACTTAAAGAGCTTTCATTAAGCGATGAGGAGGCCAATCTTTATTACCTTATAAATGAATACAGGGAAAGCCTGGGGCTGTCCAAATTGTCATTTTCAAAGTCTTTGACAAGTGTTGCCAGAGCTCATGTAAAGGATTCTCATGACTATACTCCAAGGCTTCAGCTTGATGAGAGAGGTATACAGGGAAATTTGCACAGCTGGTCACATTTCGGCAATTGGAGCGGCGGTGCATATACTCCGGATCACGCACACGCCGAAATAATGTGGGATAAGCCGAGAGAACTTACAAATTATAAAGGAAGCGGATATGAGATTTCAGTATATCACAGTATAGGTATAGACCCGCAGCTTGCTCTTGACCTTTGGAAGAGTTCACCGGGACACAACGCCGTTATTATCGGTGAAGGCGACTGGTCGTTTATAAAGACTGTAGGTGTGGCAATGGATAAGAACTATTCACATGTATGGTTCGGCGGAGACAAGGACCCTGCAGGCTATTACGATGTGGAGGGATATGAGGTGGTACATCCGTAAAAAATAAAAAACTGTTGACAACCGTTTTTAAAAATGATAGAATAACAAACGTTGAAAGAAAGCAGGTTCGCCTCACCAAGCACAATTGCGTGACTATGGTATATAACGTTTGTTTATATCTGATAGATTGTGAATATATTTATCGATACAAGGTTATGATTATTTTTATGGGCGGATGGTTTTCTATCTGCCTTTTTATATTGGTAAAGAAAATGGAGGTATAAAGACATTAGCGAACAATTGATTAACGAACAGATAAAAGCTAAAGAGGTTCGTCTTATTTCATCAGAGGGTGAACAATTAGGTATAGTTTCAATAAACGAAGCAAGAGATAAAGCAGAGGAAGCAGGTTTGGATTTGGTTCTTATTGCACCAACGGCAAAACCCCCTGTTTGTAAAATTATTGATTATGGTAAATTCAGATATGAGCTTGCCAGAAAAGATAAGGAAGCAAAGAAGAAGCAAAAGACAATAGAAATAAAAGAGGTTCGTTTATCGCCGAATATTGACACTAATGATCTTAATACAAAAGTCGGTTCTGCCAGAAAATTCTTAGAAAAGGGAAACAAAGTTAAAGTCACTCTAAGATTCAGAGGTAGAGAGATGGCAAGAATGTTCAAGTCAAAGTATATTTTGGATGATTTTGCCGAGGCTCTTTCAGATGTGGCGACAATCGACAAACCTTCTAAGGCGGAAGGAAGAAGTTTGGTAATGTTTTTATCAGCAAAGAAGGCTTAAAGATATTGTAATAAAAGGAGGATTCATTATGCCAAAGCTAAAGACAAGTAGAGCAGCAGCAAAGCGTTTTAAGAAAACAGGAACAGGTAAGCTTGTAAGAAACAAAGCTTATAAGTCACATATCTTAACTAAGAAGTCAACAAAGAGAAAAAGAAATCTTAGAAAAGATATCGTAACAGATGCAACAAATGCAAAGGTTATGAAGAAAATTTTACCATATCTATAAGTTGACAAAGGGTTAGGAGGTTTTTAAATGGCAAGAGTTAAAGGTGCTTTAAATGCAAAGAAAAGACATAATAGAGTTTTAAAACTTGCAAAGGGATATAGAGGAGCTCGTTCAAAGCAGTACAGAATTGCAAAGCAGTCTGTAATGAGAGCTTTGGCAAGTGCTTACGCAGGTAGAAAAGAGAGAAAGAGACAGTTCAGACAGCTTTGGATTGCAAGAATCAATGCTGCAGCAAGGATGAACGGACTTTCATATTCAAAGCTTATGCACGGACTTAAGGTTGCAGGCGTTGATATGAACAGAAAGATCCTTGCAGATGTAGCTGTAAACGATCCTACAGGTTTTACAAAGTTAGCGGAAGTTGCTAAGTCAAAGCTTGCATAATTTTAAATATTGTATTATACTTACCACGTGAGTTTTTCTCGCGTGGTGTTATAAGCAGAAATGGCGGAATTGGCAGACGCGCACGGTTCAGGTCCGTGTGATAGCAATATCATGAGGGTTCAAGTCCCTTTTTCTGCATGAAATGTATCTTTATATTGATAGGTATTACATTTTTTAAAAAGATTGTACATTTTGTGCAATTTTTTTTTATTCAAGAAAGGAGAAAATATGTTAAGGGAATTGGCGAAGCATATAAAAGAATTCAAGACCGCTTCCTTGCTCACTGTTGTGTTTATATTGGGTGAAGTGGTATTTGAACTTTTAATCCCGTATATGATGACCTTTATAATTGACAGAGGTGTCATGAAGGGAGATTACGGTGCGGTAGTAAAATACGGTTCCGTGATGATAGGACTTGCAATCTTGGGGCTGCTTTGCGGAGTGGCTGCCGGATTATTTGCCGCAAAAGCCTCATCAGGTTTTGCAAGAAATTTGCGTGAAGCGATGTTTAGAAATATTCAAAATTTTTCATTTTCAAATATTGACAATTTCTCGACGGCAAGTCTTGTAACCAGACTTACTACAGATATCACAAATATCCAAAATGCTTATCAGATGATACTTAGAATGCTTATGAGAGCACCGGCAACTCTTGTATTTGCGCTTATAATGACTGTAACCATATCCGGAAGAATGTCAATTATATTCTTTATTGCAACATTTTTCCTTTCTTTGGCACTAATCATCATAATGACAAGTGCCGTTAGACTTTTCAATCAGGTTTTTGAAAAGTACGATGCACTTAATGCAAATGTTCAGGAAAATATCTCAGGTATAAGAGTGGTTAAGTCATATGTACAGGAGGACAGAGAAATATCCAAGTTTGAGGTTGCCGTTACAAATATCTATAAGCTTTTTGTAAAGGCGGAATCAAGGATAGTACTTAATAACCCTCTTATGATACTTACAGTATATGCCTGTATAATAGCTCTTTCATGGTTCGGTGCAAGCCAAATCACCTCAGGAAACTTGACAACAGGAGCACTAACATCACTTTTCTCATATGTAATGAGCATACTTATATCGCTTATGATGCTTTCATTTACAGTTGTAATGATTACAATGTCTGAGGCGAGTGCAAAAAGAGTTACAGAGGTTTTAAGAGAGAAAAGCGATATAACTTCAAAGGAAAATGCCTGCAAAACCGTAGCAAACGGAAGTATAGACTTTGACAATGTGAGCTTTTCATATAAAGCCGGTATCGGTAAACCTGTACTTTCAGATATAAATATACATATAGCTTCAGGCCGTACTATAGGAATACTGGGCGGAACAGGAAGTTCAAAGACATCCTTTATAAATTTGATACCGAGACTTTATGATGCAACAGCCGGCAGCGTATATATAGGCGGTAAGAATGTAAAGGACTACGACTTGAAAGCACTTAGAGATGCGGTAAGTGTAGTTTTACAAAAGAATGAGTTGTTTTCAGGTACAATACTTGAAAATCTTCGCTGGGGTAATGAAAATGCCACATTGGATAATGTAAAGAGAGCCTGTGAACTGGCTTGTGCGGATGAGTTCATAGAGAGAATGCCTGGAAAATATGATACATGGATAGAACGTGGCGGTGCAAACGTTTCAGGAGGTCAAAAGCAAAGACTATGTATTGCCAGAGCTCTTTTAAAAAATCCCAAGATACTTATACTTGACGACTCCACATCCGCTGTAGATACGGCTACGGATGCCAAGATAAGAAGAGCCTTTAGAGAAGAGATACCTGATATAACAAAGATTATTATTTCACAAAGAATATCCTCTATAAAGGATGCGGATAAGATAATTGTACTTGAAAAAGGTCAGGTAGTGGGCTTTGATACTCATGAGAAACTGCTTGAGACAAATGAGATATACAGGTCCACAGCAAATGCACAGGCGGAAGGCAATGCGGATTTTGATAAGGTAGGTGCATAATGTCGGAAATAAACAGAGAAAAGGGTGGAATAAGCCAGACTGTACAGGTGGTTGCAAGTAAGAGCATGAAGCGTGTAATTTCACTTGTAATGAAGAATTATACAAAGAGTATTATTGTGGTATTTATTTGTATTATCATTTCCGCAATAGTAAGCTCGATAAGCGCTTCTTCCATGCAACAGATTATAGATAATTATATAACTCCGCTCACAAAGGAGACAAACCCTGATTTTACTCCTCTTGCAAAAGAGCTGTTAAGACTTATTTGCATATTCTTGTTAGGTGTGGTTGCAAACTATGCCTATAACAGGATAATGGTAAATGTAGGACAGGGTACCATGAGAGTGATAAGAAGAAATCTTTTTGCACATATGGAAAAACTTCCTATCAGATACTTTGATACACATTCACATGGTGATATCATGTCGATATACACCAATGATACGGATACACTTCGTCAGTTTATAGGTATATCGTTCCCACAGCTTGTGGAAGCAATGTTTTCACTTGTGGCGGTCTTTATCACCATGGTTATTCTAAGTCCTATAATGACTGTGGTATCTGTTATAATGATTTTTATTTCCGTGCAGGCTTCAGGTAAAGCCGCAAGTCTTTCAGGAAAGTATTTCGGCATACAGCAAAGTACTTTGGGTAAGGTAAACGGATATATTGAAGAGATGATAAGCGGTCAGAAGGTCGTTAAGGTTTTCAACTACGAGGAGAAGAACATAGAGGGATTTGTAAAGATAAACAATGACTTATATGATGCGTCTACAAAGGCAAACGGTTTTGCAAATATACTTATGCCTATAGTTGCTCAGATAGGTAACCTAAGCTATGTTGTAATAGCCGTCGTTGGCGGATACTTTGCAATAAGCGGACATATGGGAGTTACGGTAGGTACTATTGCCGCATTCCTTTCACTTGTAAAAGCTTTTAACAGACCTTTTATGACTGTATCACAGCAGCTTAATGCCGTAGTTATGGCTGCAGCCGGCAGTAAGAGAGTATTTGACCTTATGGACGAGCCTGTGGAAGGTGACGAGGGCTATGTTACTTTGGTAAATGCCAAGGAAGACAAAAACGGAAATATCTCTGAATCTGATAAGAGAACCGGCATATGGGCATGGAAGCATAAGCACAGTGACGGAAGCTTAACTTATACAAAGCTTGAGGGAAATATAGATTTTGAGGATGTGGACTTCGGCTATGTTCCGAATAAGATAGTGCTTCATGATATAAATCTTTATGCAAACAAGGGACAAAAGATTGCGTTTGTAGGTTCTACAGGTGCCGGAAAAACGACTATCACCAATCTTATAAACAGATTCTATGATATTCAAAGCGGTAAGATCAGATATGACGGCATCAATATAGAAAAGATTAAAAAGGACGATTTGAGAAGATCTCTGGGTGTTGTACTTCAGGAGACCAATCTTTTCTCGGATACCGTTATGGAAAATATAAGATACGGTCGTCCTGACGCTACCGATGAGGAGTGCAGAGCGGCTGCAAGACTTGCCAATGCGGACGGATTTATAGAAAGACTTCCTGACGGATACAATACATTCCTTCATGAGGGAGGTGCCAATCTTTCACAGGGTCAAAAACAGCTACTCTCGATTGCAAGAGCGGCTTTGGCGGACCCGCCTGTACTTATACTTGATGAGGCGACATCATCAATTGATACAAGAACAGAACAGCTTGTTCAAAGCGGTATGGATTCATTGATGGTGGGCAGAACAACCTTTGTTATAGCACACAGGCTCTCAACAATCAAAAACTCGGATGTAATAATGGTTTTGGAGCAGGGCAGAATAATAGAGCGCGGTTCACATGAAAGTCTTTTGGAACAAAAGGGAAGATATTATCAGCTATATACAGGAAAAGCGGTATAATTTTATGATGTCGGGTATTTGTCCGACATCTTTTTAATATATTTTCAGTAAGGAGTAGGAGGGATAAATGGCGTATAATTTGTAAAGGCTTTACAAGTAAATACAAAAAAGGCCTGCTGAAACTCTATTCACAGCACGCACAAAGCCCGATGAAGGGTGCATATATGGAATAAAGTGACAGACTTTATCGTAACCGGCTTTACATTTTTATTTAACAGTTTTAAAATACATCTATGGCATTATATGTGTCGTAGATGTTTTTTTGTAGAGTAAAAGGAGAAAATGTTATGAGAAAGGGTGTTTTATTTGCATCGGCACTGTTAGCCGGAACTGTGGCTATGACAATACCTGCTTTTGCAAGTGTAGGAAGCTGGCAGAGAAACGGGATAGGTTGGTGGTTTGAATATTCCGACGGTTCCTATGTACAGTCATCATGGATTGATATAAACAATACTTGGTATTACATGGGTGCTTCAGGGTATATGCAAACAGGTTGGTTAAATTATGGCGACGATTGGTACTATTTGGACTCTGTAAACGGAAATATGCGTGTCGGTTGGATCTCACTTAATAATGTATGGTATTATTTGAATCCTTCAAATGGCGGACGTATGGATGCAAATACATATACACCTGACGGATATTATGTAGACAGTACCGGTGCATATCAGCCGAATACAGACTACACTAATTCATCATATAAAAGAAATAATAACGCAGGTAATAATTCGAATACATACACATTTACCTATAATTATTCTGATAACAGCGGTACAAGTAATAATAATTCGAATAATAGCGGTTTTGATTCGTCAAAGCTGTATTCTGATGAAAAACCTAAGCAAATATCCACAGACGAGTATGAGGATAAGGTTATAGAGCTTGTCAATGAGGAGAGAGCAAAGCGTGGCATTCCTACATTAAAGAAGGATGACAGCTTGATGGATACAGCTCACTTGCGCGCCAATGAGCTTGCGGAGTTGTTTTCACATGACAGACCCGACGGTTCGGATTGTTTTTCAGCTTTTCCAAGCGGATATAATCGTTGGGGAGAAAATATTGCAGAAGGACAAAAAGATCCTGCAGATGTTATGAATTCATGGATGCATTCGGAAGGACATAAGAAAAATATTCTCAATAAGGACTTTGATTCTATAGGAGTAGGATGCTACAACAATAACGGTACTCTTGAGTGGGTACAAAACTTCGGCAGAAAGTCAGGATATTAAAGATAAAAAAGAAATATATTGACATTTCCATAAATAAAACTTACGATAATATTTAGATATATTTAATATCAGCTAAATATTTATATATTAACGGCTTGAGTTAAGGGGTGGAGTACATGCAAGAACGTAGGATTTGTCAAAGCGATATAATAAAATATATAAATGAAGAGCTGGGTGTTCCCTACTCTTCATTGTGTATAATTATAGATAAAGTAAGACCCGGAAATATGGTAGAGCCCAGAATCAGTGAGATAAAACGTGGAAAGAGAAAGGGATATAAGGAACTTGAAAGCCATGAAGATATGTTTTTTGACACATATTTTACAATCAAAGATGAAGAACTTGGGTTTCAGAGAGTAAGGGAGTTTATTGAACGTGAAAAATTGATCTTTCCGAATCATAAAGGGTTAAAAGAAGATAACTATAAATCCTATTCTTTGCGTATGTTAAAGTACGGTTTGGAGAACTGTGAATTACCGTCAAGCCACAAGAATATTGTAGTATATGATGAAGAATTAGAATATATTAAAGAACCGACAGTAGCGACGGAAGATATATCAGACGTCAATGACATTGAGGAATCTTTCGATGAAACAAATGAGAATGCAAAAAACAAGCATATAAACAGTATAAAAGAAAATTGGAATTATATATTTTTATGTTTTGTTTGCTTGATTCTCGGCTCAATAATATTCAGTATTTATAGGATTTCAGCAATAGATATATTCGTTTTGATGAAAAATCTGCCACCTGCCGTATTTTCTTTTTTGACGTTATTTATTGCGGTATCTACAGTCTTTTTCGGACTTATCGATACAGGTATTGCAGTGTTTATTTACAAAACAAAAGATAAGAACCATGAAAAATTAACTTATAAAGACATATATATGATTGCTAAATATGGTGATAAAGACAGAATAATACAAGGGCGTGGGAGATATGATCTTGGAATAAGTCATATATGTTATTCGTTATTTTGCAACATAACAGGTGCTCTATGTGCGTTGTCTTTATACAGCTATTTGAAGGCACAGGAAAACCTTGATACTTTTATAGTATCAAAAGATTTTTCTATAGTTGCAAATATAGCTCTGATATTTGTGTTGATACTGGTATTTGTAAACAGCTTCTTACTGTTTACAAGAGAGCCTATGAAAGATTTCCATTATATAGAAGAAAATCCGGATACATTGAAAATCACCAGGCTAAGTGTTATAGCCAACAACATACATATAGCGGTAAATATATTCTTCTCATCTATGGGAATACTGTTCTCATTTATGTATGGATTTTCAAGCTATAATGTAATAGGAAATATGTCACCTATGTTTTGTCTTGTGCTTATAGGACTGTATTCATATTTATGGTTTTCCTCCACATCACCATATGCGGTAGAGTTCAATGCACAATGTGCAGGATCTTTTTTGTTGCTGGCACCTTTTATAGCATCAGTTACTTCATTATATACAATTATGTGTTTCAATAATTCGACTTCATATATGATGGTTATAGGTGTGAATGTAATAGCTGTAATGGTATGGCTTGTATGTCTGATCTATAAAGAAGAGAAAAAATTAGCTCCTGTGATGAGAAACAACAAGATCTATTTTTCCGTCTATGCATCACTTCTGGTTTTATTTTTTATTATACTCAATTGTATTTAAATATAATTTTATAAAATTGATTTTGCCACCGGTTTTCTCCGGTGGTTTTTTAATACAAAATTTATACATATAGTGTGTATATTATCTTGTATATGACATATATTTTACTCCTAAAAAATATCTATAATAGTAACCGGAATATTATACAAAAACAAATTTACGCAAGTTACACTATAATTACATAGTAATTACACCTAAAAATGTAATAAAAAGGTATTTTATTTAGATAAAAAAAGAGTAGAATCATAGCTATTAAAATATGATTCAGCATTTGAATTATTATATATATGTGATAGGGGTGATGATATAAATATGGATGTTATATAGTAAAAAAAGATAAGATGAAGGAATAAAATGTGAATAAAGGTAAGAACATGGGAACAAAAAATAATACAGCATTAATTATTTTATTAATGTTTACTATTTTAATAAATCTCGACTCTTATGCTTCAACTGTAACAAAAGTAAATACACATATGTACGAGCAGACATCAGCAGAGATATCTGATTTACAGGAAACTGAAAAAATGGGGCAAAGTGAACTGCATACAGAAAATGAACCTCCGAATAGAATATATGTCAGTAAGACAAAAAAAGAGCTTACGCTATATGTAGATAACAAAGAGATAGGTACCTGGGAGTGTAGCCTAGGAACAAATACAGAAAATGGAAATAAGGAAGTGGAAGGAGATAGAATCACTCCTACAGGTGATTATTATATATGTGTAAGAAATAATAAAAGTGCATACCATCTTTCTTTGGGGCTTTCCTATCCGGACAAATCAGATGCAGATAGAGGATTTTTACAGGGAATAATAACACAGGCACAAAGAGATGCTATTTATTCAGCCATTGATAGTAAAAGATGCCCACCTTGGGATACGGCTTTGGGTGGACATATAATGATTCATGGAAACTATCATGAGGGTGTTTCGACAGCCGGTTGTATAGCCGTAAGTGATTCGGTTATGGATATTTTATGGCCATATGGTGAAATTGGAATAAAGGTAACGATTGGTGCATAATGAGTACATGTGTAAAGTTTTATAAATTGGAGGTGAGTATATAGTTTTAGATAGCGAAGAGATACTTTTAACTGGAAGTGGATGTGAAAAATAAATAATGAAAGCAATAGATAATAGAAAGGAGATTAAGATGAAAAAAATAAAATTGGCAATTTGTGCAGTATTTAGTTTTATACTTTTGATGAGTATTAATATCAATGTGTTTGCAGGAGAGTGGAAATTTGACGGTCCTAAAGAGTGGCAGTGGTGGTATAGAAATGATGATGGAAGTTATCCACATGATACTTGGTCACATATCAATGGTAAATGGTATCATTTTGACAGTAATGGATATTTAGATGTTGGCTATAGAAAATTTGACGGAAAGTATTATATTCTTGAACAACATGGGGATAAAATAGGTCAGATGAGAGAAAATGAAAAGCATAGATCTTATTCGGTTGCAGTAGATGGAGCAGTTCGTATATATAATATAACAGGATTTGATGAAGATAATGACGTGGCTAAATTTAAGTTTGAAGAAACAGGAGAGAAAGTATTTGATGTTTTGAGAGATTTTAAACTATATTCCGGAAGTTTAGATCAGGATGACTTTACATATACAACCGCAATAGATAGTTATGATTATTTAAGATTCCCTAATCATACACAACAAAAACCTGAAGATATACAATTTTTTGAGAGAAATTACACTAACTATCCAGCAGCTTATATTGTTGACGTGATTAATAAAAACCCGGATACGGATATATATGATGAGATTATACTAAGAGATTTGATTAATGACTCGTTTCATACAAGTGGAGATTATGGATCAGTGGTATGTGAAGACGAGTGGGGCGAAAGTAATGTAGGTAATTTTAATTATATGGATATGGGTAATAATAGGGTAAAAATATTCTTCTGTTATTATTAAACCTGAATAATTCACAGAACAAAATTCAAATGAAAAAGTGTCATAAGTATCAATCAAGTAATAATAAGTTTAAAATATACTCGTAATTTGAATTTTAACCACTTTTATAGATTTGTCATGAATAATCTAGGTTAAAATTGCTTATAAAGGAGAATATAATGTTTTGTAGGTCTATGAGAAGAATATTTTTAATATGTATTTTGGTATTTCTATCTACACTATTATATCAGAAAGCTATTTATGCTAATAATATTGTGTATAGCCAAAATGAATTAAATCAACATTCATGTATAAAAGATGATGGTTCATATGCAAAAAATGAATGGGTTGAATGGAAATACGAAGATGGGGTATCACATTGGAAATACTTCAACAGATTTGGATTTTTAGTCAAAGGATTCTTTGAAGTTAATGGAAAGATGTACTATTATGGAGAAGCAAATAGTATATCAATGAATTCATATGTGTCTGAAGGGCGATATTATGCGGATGAGAGTGGCGCACTTAGAAGTTCTAAGGATGGAAATTATGTGAAGCCTTTTTCATCAAAAAAATTGATTTCAGATGTAGAGGGATTACCAAATAAAATAGAGTATATTTATAGTTCAGATTATCAATTGTTATCAGAACGTATTATAAATAAAGAGAATGGAGATAAGACACTTTTTCAGCATCAGTATGAATATGATCAAAATGGAAATTTGATAAAATCTAAAACCATATTGGGTGATAGTCAATTGTTATATACTGTAGAATATACTTATGATGGTAGAGATGTAATAAAACAAGAATATAAAGATGCATCTGCTAATATAAGGTTGGTTAGATTGCTTCATTACAATTATGATAAATATAATGTAAAAAAATATGGTGGAAATGCTGTAGACGGTGATGAGTGGTTACGTGCGGACGGAAGTAGTATAGTAAAATACATGGATAAAAAATTTTATATTGGTTCACTACAGGATGCATATGACGAATGGGAGAACTTTATTAAAGGTACTTGCCCTGAAGATTCATTTATATATGCTCTGAAGCATAGAAGCTTACCAGGATTTTAATTAAGATTTTAAATATGTTAATCACAAAATTATTATATGAGACTATGAATAAAAGTCTGTAAATAAGAATCTCATATAGTAATGAAGGGTGGAAATCTCTCTGATGGGGTTTTCATCCTTGTTTTATATATAAAAGTTAAAATAAGCGATAATCAATATCACTAAACACAGCTTCTTTTAAGGTGTTGGAAAGCATCTTTATAGATTGTGTGACAATAAAAGCTCTGCCGCCCATTGAATTAAAGTTCCTTATGTTCTTTGATTTTTTGTCATACTAAAGCTTTATACTTTATTATATCATATAATACAACAATAAAATAAAGAAAATTTGACATCAAGAATCCTTTATTTACAAGGCTTTGGAGGGCTTTTATATATGACTAAGTATTGAAGACCCGTTATAGTACTTACACTAAAATTACACCTATAAAATGTAAAAAGTAGTATAGACATTAAAAAAAGAAGAAAATAAAATATGGATATTATTTATTAAAGCAGGGGAGTAAATGTATAGGATATGAGAAAAAGATTATATGCAGTAGGAATAGTAACGATATTAACAATGATATGTCTTGTAGCATGTTCAAATAATAATAAGAGTTTGTCGTCAGAAAGTACTTCAAGCGTAGGAGCGAAAACGGAAACCGCATCTACCGGTGAAGAAAAACATTTATCTGCGGAAGAACTTGATAGAATAATTGAGGCTCAAATAACTCAAGAGGATAGGGATGCGGTTATAAAAATGGAACATAGAGTAAGACTTAAAGGTACTGAAGAATGGGCGAAAAGCGTTGACGCAAGTGTAGGAGATACATTGGAGTTCAGTGTTTACTATACAAATGTATCCGCTGTAAACGTTGAAAATGTTATGTTAAAAGTTTCGCTACCTGATAACATGGAGTATATAAATGGTTCGACAATATTAATAAAAAAAGGATTGTTACTGGGTGCAAGAAATAATGAAGATTCTATATTGGATACAGGAGTTAATATCGGAAATTTTGATGTGAATGAGGATGCCTGCGTAATATATTCAGCTAAAGTTATTGATAAGAGCTTGGCGAAAGGACTGAATCGTCTGATATCTTGGTCAAAAATATCATCTTTGGGAATAGCAAATCAGGATAATGCGGATACTTATGTTAATAAACAATAGTATAAATATAACTTTATTTGATATTATGTGGTAAAGAGCTCACTTGTATTAATGGTGTATTATCATCTGAATTATGTTGGTATATATAGGTGATTTTTAATTGTATTACATTTAGCTATTGCTTTTGAATGGATATTACCATCTATGTGGTATATCAATTTAAAAAGCAATGGCTTTTTTAATGTGTTAAAATAGATAATCAAAAAAGGTAGTAGCATTGAAATGATGCTGCTGCCTTTTTTATGTTGAATATGGAATTTAGTTACTGTTTATCATCAAACTAGATGTACATTCCTTATAGGTAAGAGGTAAGGTACTTACCTAGTAATCCTACTCTTGTAGAGATACCAGAAAAGTAGTTTACATTCCTTATAGGTAAGGTCTTACATAACACTTCTCGCATTCTTTATTGCTCTAGAGGCACTGTTTCCATTCCTTATAGGTAAGGTACTTACCTTAGGTAAGATAGATAATACACCTACCGACATAACAGGGTGTTTCCATTCCTTATAGGTAAGGTACTTACAACTGCATTTAAGCCGTTGTGATAG
>NZ_CALLVU010000071.1 GCF_938015485.1 uncultured Lachnoanaerobaculum sp.
ATAGATGAGTACCTTTCAGGGAAATAATATATAAATAAATAATACAAGTTTTGAGCCTTTATTATAGTATTTTATAAAAAATAACTGTGATAAAGGCTTTAGTATGTCTATTTGTTATAGCTACTATAAAAAAACAATATAGGCATTTCAAATGTGTTTATTGACAGACTTATATGAAATAAATATAATGAGATGAGTTTGACTAAATTTTTAAATTTTATGGAGGTATTATGAAGAAGAGAGTATTATTGTCAGCATTGGCATTAACTTTTGGATTGGCACTTACAGCCTGCGGAAACTCAGGTTCGGATAAGGCGGCAGATACAGGTTCAAAGAGCGAGACGGAAGCGGCAAAAGCGGACGGAGCAAAGGCGGACGGAGATGTATTTACTATAGGTTCTACAGGTCCTCTTACAGGAGCTGCGGCATCTTACGGTAACTCTGTAAAGAACGGTGCAACTGTAGCTATTGACGAGATCAATGCTGCCGGCGGTGTAAAGGTCGGAGACAAGACATATAAGCTTGCTCTTAATTTCCAGGATGACGAGGCAAAGGAAGATAAGGCCGTTAACGCATATAACAAGCTTATGGACAGCGGTATCAATGTATATATGGGCGCCGTAACAAGCGGTTCTTCACTTGCACTTACAGATTTGACCGCAAAGGACAATATCTTACAGCTTACACCTTCAGGTTCAGCTAAGGATATCACAAAGAATCCTAACGCATTCAGACTTTGCTTTACAGATCCTCTTCAGGGAAAGATGATTGCGGATTTTGTACTTGATCAGGGATATGAGAGCGTAGCTGTTTTATATAACAACTCGGACGAGTACTCAACAGGTGTTTACGAGGCTTTCAAAGACGAGCTTAATACAAAGGGTCAGTCTGCTCTTATAGTAAATGAGCAGTCATTTACAAATGATGATGTGGACTTTACAACACAGCTTACACAGATCAAGGCTTCAGGCGCAAAGATTATTTTCGTACCTGCATACTATGAGGCGGCTGCACATATTGTACAGCAGGCAAAGCAGCAGGGTATTGATGCGGCTTTTGTAGGTTCAGACGGTTGGGACGGTATCCTCGGACAGCTTACAGACAAGACACAGGCTGAAGGCGCCGTATTCTTAAGCCCGTTCCTTGCTTCAGATCCTTCTGCAGCCAAGTTTACAGATGCTTATAAGAAGGCATACAATGCAACTCCTGATCAGTTCGCAGCTGACGGTTATGATTCGGTATATGTAATCAAGGCTGACATGGAGAAAGCAGGAAGCATTAAGAGTGAAGACCTTATAAAGGCTATGACTGAGATTCAGGTTGACGGTATCACAGGAAAGGTATCATTCTCAGCTGACGGTGAGCCTAACAAAGAGCCTAAGTTTGTTACTATAACAAACGGTGAGTATCAGCTTTTTGATAATAACTAAAAAAACCGAGAGGACGGGATATATGTCCCATCCTCTTTTTTAAACATAGACCTCGGAAAGCTTCCGGCATCAGTCGGGAGTTTTCCGTAGTTTAGGTAAAGAGGGGTAATGAAATGTTAATTAACTTTATTGAGCAGTTAATAAACGGTTTGAGGACCGGAAGCATTTATGCGTTGATTGCTATAGGCTATACAATGGTATACGGTATAGCCAAAATGATAAATTTTGCCCATGGAGATATAATAATGGTAGGTGCTTACGCCCTTTACTTCAGTATATCCGTTTTGGGACTTCCTGTACCGGTAGCGCTTGTAATAACGGTTATTGTGTGTGCGGTACTTGGAGTGGTAATAGAAAAGGTGGCATATAAGCCGCTGAGAAGTGCACCTCCGCTTGCGGTTTTGATTACCGCTATCGGTATGAGCTTCTTTTTACAGAGTGCATCACTGCTTATATTCGGATCTACACCGATTCCTTTTCAGTCTGTAATTCCGAATGTGAATATAAGTGTGGGACCTGTAGTTATTTCAAGTATAACAGTGGTTACATTGATAGTAACGGCTATAGCTATGATACTTCTTACATTGTTTGTAAATAAGACAAAGATGGGTTCGGCGATGAGAGCCGTGTCTGAGGACAAGGGTGCTGCGGAACTTATGGGAATCAATGTAAACAGTACTATTTCACTTACATTTGCCATAGGTTCGGCACTTGCCGCAGTTGCAGGTGTACTGTATATATGTCAGTATCAGTCTATGAAGCCCACACTTGGAGCACTTCCGGGAATCAAGGCGTTCGTAGCGGCTGTACTTGGAGGTATAGGAAGTATACCGGGTGCGATGCTTGGAGGAATACTGCTTGGACTTATTGAGAGTGTTTCAAAGGCATATATCTCAACCGAGCTTGCAGATGCCATTGTTTTCGGCGTTTTGATTGTAGTGTTACTGTTCAGACCGTCAGGACTTTTGGGTAAGAAAAAGATTGTAAAGGTATAGGTGATATATGAAGGTAAATAAAAAAACTATAATAAATATAGTAATAATGTTGCTGGCCTATGCATTGGTATTTGTGTTGATAAATTCAGGTGTGTTAAGCAGACAGTATAAGTCGCTTATAGTTCCGATATGTGTAAATATAATGTTGGCTGTGTCACTTAACCTTGTAACCGGATTTTTGGGAGAGCTTTCACTCGGTCATGCAGGCTTTATGTCGATAGGCGCATATTCAAGTGCTCTTATTTCTATTGCATTAAGCAATACATTACCGCCTGCACTTGCTTTTTTTATAGCATTGATTTGCGGCGGAATATTGGCTGCATTTTTCGGATTCATAATCGGTGTGCCTGTACTTAGACTCAGAGGAGACTATTTGGCGATAGTGACTCTTGCTTTCGGTGAGATAATAAAGTCGATTATCAACTACCTTAAGTTTACAGGAGGTTCAAAGGGATTAAGTAAGATACCGCTTTATTCGGATTACAGAAACTTTACCGTAGTATTTATTATAACGGTGATAACCATAGTTTTGATTTCAAACCTGATAGATTCAAGAGACGGAAGAGCGATAAAGTCCATTCGTGACAATGATATTGCGGCGGAGTCTATAGGTATAAATATAAGCAAGTATAAGGTCAGTGCATTTGTTATTGCCGCCGGATTTGCAGGAATTGCAGGCGCACTGTATGCTCACAATGTAGGTATTATAAAGCCGAGTATATTTGACTACAACAAGTCTATAGAGATACTTGTATTCGTAGTACTTGGAGGTATGGGCAATATTCCTGGTTCTATAATTTCCGCAATAATACTTACATTGCTGCCTGAGTTCTTAAGAGGTGCCGACAATCTGAGAATGTTACTCTATGCAATAGTACTTATTGTAATGATGATATTCAACAACAGTAAATTTAAATCAAGCTTATCTCTTAATAAGACCTTCAGAAAGCTTGGAAAGGAGGAATAATGCTGGAGTGTAAAAATCTCGGAATACAGTTTGGCGGATTAAAAGCTGTTGACAGTTTTAATCTGAATATAGAAAAAGGAATGTTGTACGGACTTATAGGCCCGAACGGTGCAGGTAAGACTACAGTGTTTAACCTTCTTACAGGAGTGTACAAGCCTACCACCGGAACTATAAGACTTGACGGAAAATTGATAAACGGAAAGACTCCTACTCAAATCAACAATATGGGCATTGCCAGAACATTTCAGAATATAAGACTTTTTTCAAATATGTCGGTACTTGACAATGTAAAGGTGGCACTGCATGAGAAGGTGAAGTATCCGCTTCTTACATCCATGACTCATATGTTTAGCTTTAATAAAAAGGAAAAAGAAATGGATGAGCTTGCAACAGATATACTTAATGTGTTTTCACTTGATGATAAGAGTGACACTTTATCAGGTAATCTGCCTTACGGTGAGCAAAGAAAACTTGAGATTGCAAGAGCACTTGCTACAAGTCCTTCACTTTTACTGCTTGATGAGCCGGCGGCAGGTATGAATCCGAATGAGACTGAAGAACTTATGGAGACTATCAGACTGATAAGAGACAGATATAATCTTACAATACTTTTGATAGAACATGATATGAAGCTTGTTGCAGGTATCTGTGAGAAACTCTCCGTACTTAACTTCGGTACGGAGCTTGCAAGCGGTACACCGAGTGAGGTACTTAACAACCCTGAAGTTATTACAGCATATTTGGGAGAATAGGAGGGACTATGGAAATATTAAAAGTAAATAACCTGGTCGTAAACTATGGAATGATAAAGGCTGTAAAGGGTGCAAGCTTTTTTGTAAATCAAGGTGAGATTGTGGCGCTTATAGGTGCCAACGGTGCCGGAAAGACTTCCATATTGCATACGATCACAGGACTTTTGAGTGCAAAAGACGGAAACATAGAGTTTGAAGGTAAGGATATCACAAGAACAAAGGCGCATGATATTGTTAAGCTGGGTATGGCGCATGTTCCTGAAGGCAGAAGAGTGTTCGGAGATTTGACAGTGCTTGAAAATCTGAAACTCGGAGCATATATAAGAAATGACAAAGCAGGTATAGAAGAGAGTCTTGAGAAGATATATAAGAGGTTCCCGAGACTTGCGGAGAGAAAATCTCAGCTTGCAGGTACACTCTCAGGCGGTGAGCAGCAGATGCTTGCAATGGGCAGAGCGCTTATGAGCAATCCTAAGGTAATAGTAATGGACGAGCCTTCAATGGGACTTTCGCCGCTGTATGTAAATGAGATATTTGATATTATAGAAGAAATACATAAGAGCGGAACCACGGTACTTTTGGTGGAGCAGAATGCGAAAAAGGCACTCGGTATTGCAGACAGAGCATATGTACTTGAGACCGGGAATATAGTATTGGACGGAGATGCCAAGACACTGATGAATGATGACAGTGTAAAAAAGGCATATCTCGGAGAATAAAAAGGGGACACATTTGTGTCCTTTTTTATTCTATACTTCCGAGGAGTTTTTTTATAATATACTGATAGATATCCTGACTGCATAAACGCCAGTTGTTGGTCATAATGGTGGCCTGTTCTTCGTCAGGTGAGTTGATTTCTATATTGATAAGAGGGGTTTTACCTTCAAGCACTTCACAGTGTACGATAAGGTCATTGCCCGGAAGCTTATAATATTCGGCGGTTGTGGAAACTTCGTTTCGCATACGGAACTTGTTTTCCTGTATAAATTCGTTTATATCTGTGATAATGGCAGGTGAAATCTGATTTCCGAAGAATGAAAGAGCTTCCTCACCCTCATTTGTCATCTCATATCTTGAGGTATTGTTTATATTTTCCATACTTATAAGGTTCGCTTCAAGCAACTCTGTAAGAGCCTGCTGAACAATAAAATATGTGGTATATTCCTTGCTGACAAAAAAGTCTGATATATTTGAGTTGGTAAGCGGGAATTTCACTTGCTTTAACATATATAGTATCATCAATTTGTATAATGTCATAGGTTCTGAGAGCATCATGTGACCTCCTGTGTATTATAAAGATTTTACAACAAATGTGTAGGTCTGTAAAGCGCAACGCCGACTTATATAATTGATATAGTAATTAGGATATTTTTATGTTAAAATGTGACTTATGGTTTATAGAAGAGGTGTATAGATGAGAGAGCGAATCAATCGTTTGGCAAAGGGTATTATAGAAGAAGAATTACCGATATTGGTCTGTGAGCCGAGTAATATAGACCTGCCTATAAAGGTGGATGAAGCGGTTCGCTTTGAAATAGAAGTAAGAAGTGACAATAAGATACCTTTAAAGGGAGTAGCCTACTCTGACAATATAAGAGTGAGAGTGACGGATGCGACCTTCGGCGGGATAAAAAATGTACTTGTACTTGAGATCAATTCTAAAAATCTGAACAGTGATGAAAAGATAGAGGGCAGCATCACCTTAGTTACAAATGCAGGTGAAAGAGAGATACCCTATGTTTTCTATATAAAAAATACAGATACAGCGATGGTACTTAATTCATTAAAGACTGTAGATGATTTTATGGTCATTGCAAAAGAAGATATGAGTATTGCATTGGCTATTTTTATGTACAAAGATTTTTGCAGCTCAAGTTTTATGAGAGATATAAAACTTCAAAAATTATACGAAACTCTAAGCAGGGGCGATGATTTCAGGTCGAATCTGGAAAACTTCTTACAGGCTGCAGGTAATAAGATGGCTGTAAGTTTTCAACTTGAGAACAGTCAGCTTGACTTTGCAAGTGTGGAAGAAGAAAAGACATCTTCCATAAAAGTTTACAAGGAAAACTGGGGACTCCTTGACATAGATGTTTCCACAAATGCGAGCTTTATAAAGCTTGGCAAGGATAAAATAAAGAATGAAGACTTTGTAGACGATGTATGCGAACTTGAATTCACTATAGATCCTAATCTCTTGGACGATAAAAAAAATATCGCAAATATAAACTTCAAAAACGGACTGAACGAGAAGAAACTTGAGATAGTAATAAATAAAAATCTCGAAAAGGAATATCAAAGAGAGGCAAGACTGTTTGAAAGAAAGCAGTGGATAAACTACTTTAAGCTCAGAATGGAATTTGAGCTAAGCAATGAGAAACTCAAAAAAAATGAGATACTCTTTAAGATGCTGGCAGTACTTGACAGATTGCTCGTAAGCACATATAAGAGTCTTTTGGTCAAGCTCTTAAAGGCCGAAATATTCCTTATGCAAGGTGATAAGGCGGGAGCGAAGTCCACTATAAACAGTATAGATTCAAGAATAAAAGAAAACAAACATGAGCTTAGAGACGAGTATCTGATTTTGGAGTATTTGGACACATATATGTATCCGGATGCCGAAAAGATAAGAGACCTTTGCAAACTTGTAAAGGATTTATATAAAAAAGACCACTCAATAATAGAGCTTATACTCATACTTAATCTGGATCATACACTTGCCGACAATCCTTCAGAAAAGCAGAAGTTTTTAAAGAGAGCCTTTGAGCTCGGTGACAGGTCATGTATTTTGATGATGGAGTATGCGAGATTACTATGTAAGAATCCGCATCTTTTAAACAGTTGCGGCACTTTGGAGGTTTTGGCGCTAAGCTTCGGCATAAGAAACAATTTGATATCAATAAGTCTGTCTGAAAGAATCTTGGAAGTTGTAAGAGATACGAAGAAGGTAAACGGTGCGATATTAAATATTTTGATTTCGATATATAATGCACTTCCAAGTAATGAACTGTTACAGGATATCTGTGAAATATTTATAAACGGAAATGTAAGAAAGAACTATGTCAATAAATGGTATGGAAAATGCATTGAGAAGAGAATTGAAGCAGACAGAATATATGAGTATTTTATCTACTCACTGCCTGAAATATACGATACACCTATGCCGGAGGCGGTGCTTAAGTACTTTGAGAGAATCAATTCAATGGCGGAGGACTTTAAGCTTAGGATATTTGAAAATATTGTGGAGTATTATCCGCACAACAGTGAGATATACAGAGCATATATAAAGAGAATAAAGATATTTACAATTGACAATGCGATGAAGCTTAAGATGGATTCACATCTCACCAATATCTATTCCGGAATACTTGAAGAGGACGATATAGATGAGAGGCTTGCAAAGATAATTCCTTTCCTGATGAATTCATATGATATATATGTTCCTGAAGACAGAGCAAAGTCTATTATAGTGGTATATCCTGAGCTTAACGGCGAGAAGATATACGAGTTAAAGGATAAAAGAGCATATGTGGCGCTTTATTCGGAGAATGCCGTTATTTTGATTGAAGATGAGTTCGGCAACAGATATTACTCAAAGGATATGGTGGTTGATAAGATTTTCTATATGCAAAACCTTATCGACAAGGCATATGAAATAGATGAAAACCACGATATGCACAGACTTGAAAAGCTTGACAAGATAGCGGACGGAGTCGGAATAGACCTTGAGGATGTGTCACTGATTGAGAGTGCCGTTGAAGAGATAGATATTGACCAAAGATTCAGAAACAAGCTGATGTCAAGACTTATAGAGTACTTCTGGAAATCGTCCAAAGAAGATGATGATATAGATTTTGACCTTTTAAATAAAACAGGTACAATGAGTCTTAATGAGGAGAATATATTCATGTACTGTGATACACTCATGAATATTGGAAATAAGCTTGAATCTATAGAGATCATAAAGTCATTCGGTATAGAGCACATAAAGAAAGAAGACTTATTGACCTTGGTTACAAAGGCAATTGAGGATGATGTCTTTGAACAAAACAAGATATTGGTTGCCATAGCTTTTACACTTTATAAAGAAGGTGTATTTTGTGATAAGACTCTTGAATTTATTGCAAGAGTTTATAACGGCAGGACAACGGATATGTTTGACTGTTTGAAGGTTTGTGTAGAACAAAATGTTGAGACCTATGATTTTGAAGAGAGAATCCTGATACAGATGCTGTTTTCAAATCAGACATCAAAGCTTGATGAAGCTTTCGGCATATATGCTGACAGAAAAAGAGTCACGGATACCATTATCAGGGCATATTTTACGGTAAAGAGCGATGCGTTCTTTATGAATGACGAAGAGACAAAGGATGCCGTATTTGAGTATCTTGAGGACGGACTCAATGACGTGGATGATATAAAAGAGTTTCCGAACATCTACATGCTTGCACTTTCAAAATATTACTCAAGGAAGGAAAAACTCAACTTCAAGCAGACAAGGCTTTGTGAGATGATTGTAAAAAATCTTTGTGATGAAGATATGGTTTTCTCATATTTTAAGGCACTCGCAAAGTTTGTTTATGTTGACAGAGATATTTTGGAGTCAACTTTTGTAGAGTATAAGGGCGAAAAGGGAAATATTATACTTAAGTCAAAGATTTTCCCGATAAGTGATAATTTCTTTGAAGAGGAATTTCCAAATGTTTACAAAAATATTTTTGTAAAGTACAAGAAAATCTTTGCGGATGAAATTTGGGAGTATCAGGTTGTGCAGAATACAGACGGTAATATTAAGGTATTGGCAAATGATTGTGTTCAATTCAACAAGGATGAGGACGCAAAAGAGAGCAGGTTTATCCTTATAAACGATATTGAGGATTTGCTTGAGGGAAAAGACGAGGAAATGAAGGAGAAGCTGACGGAATTTATATATAAGGATGAGTTGGTGGACAACTTATTTGCGCTGATATAAAAAAAGAAAGGAATGCGAATATTTGCATTTAAAATTTATCTAGGATGGGAGAAACAATGAATCCAAAGGTACTTGGAATCGCTTTATCGGATATAAGTACCGGTCTTATATTTTATCCTGATGATGAAGCATTGACATTTCCTACTGTTATAAGTAAGAAAAAGAATGAAGATGCCTGGGTGGTGGGAGAAGAGGCCTACGCCCTGGCACTGGACGGAAAAGGTATAATAACTGATAAATTATTAAAGTTGACCAGAAAAAACGGTATTGCAACTATTGACGGTACAAGATATAAGGGTAGAGATATACTGAAGCTTTTCTTCAAAGAGATAATACAAGTCGGTATGGAGAAGCTTTATAAGGAAAAGCCTGAAGAAGTGGTAATAGCCCTGGCAGGTCTTGACCAAAATATTATGAGGGATATCAGGGAAGCCTTTGTGGGACTTGGATATCAACCGAATCATATACATATTATAAGTAAGGAAGAAAGTTTTATATACTTTGTGCTTTCGCTGAAAAAAGATATATGGAACAATCGAGTGGGGATGTTTGACTTATCCGATGTAAGCCTTACATACTATGAGATGCTTGCAAACAGAAACGCAAGAAAGCTCTTTGTAAGTGCGGAATCTGAAAATATGGATGAGGCATTCAACCTTCAGATACTGAGCAATCCTTCAGGTGCGAAGCTTGCCGATAAGATTTTGACTTCCGTAGCTGAAAAGGTGATGGATAAAAAGCAGTTTTCAGCTATATTTTTGACAGGTCAGGTATTTTCAGAGCATGACTGGGCGGAGAATTTTATAAGCTTTTTATGTTCAAGAGGCAGAGTATATCTGGATACAAATATTTTTGCTAAGGGTGCGGCTTTTAAGGGCGTGGACCTTGCAAGTGAAAACGCTATCTACAATATTGTAGCCACCTGTGAGGGAAGATTAAAATCCGATATATATATTGATGTGGTAAGCGGAGGCAAAGAAGCAAAGATATATCTCGGCAAGGCCGGAGATTTCTGGAACGAGCCTACTACAGAACTTTTACTTGTGCCTGACAATAGTGAGATTATTGATATAAATGTGGTAAGTGTAGATGGAAAAGATAAGAAAAATATACCTATATTGCTTGATTTCTTGCCGAAGAGACCTATAAAGACCAGAAGAATATTTTTCAAATCAAGCTTTTTGAACAACAAGATAATGAATCTTGAAATAGCGGATGCAGGATTCGGAGATATGTATCCTGCGACAGATGCAAAGAGAAATATTGAGGTGAGTATATGGGATTGATTTTATGTGAGAATTTGAGAACAAAAAATCCTTTCCATATAGAGGTGTTGTCACTTAATATATACAGCTTTGAGGAGCTTTGCTATATAATATATGAAAACCCTATTTTGGTGACAGAGGGGATTGTCAGTGATGAACTTGTAGACTTTATTGAAAATGAGCTCTCACTTGGTACTTTGGCTGAGAGCATCAAAAGAAAAAGGTCAAACAGAGTGGATGATACGGATATCTTGGTCTATATCATTGATTCATGTGATCTATATAATAATGCCGAATCCATTCTGTTTAGAAATGCCGTTGCGAAGATAAAAAAGATGAGCGTATGGGAAGTCGGCAAGCAAAGAGCCGACTATATGTTCTATATAGGAAGATACGGTGTCGCAAAGAAATATTACCTTGAGATACTTGATATGGAAAAAAAGGCCGACAACAACTTTGTCGGAAGCATCTATCACAATTTGGGTGTGACCTATGCGAATCTTTTCCTATACGAAGAGGCCTATGACGCTTTCAAAAAATCTTATGAGCTTACAAATGATGAAGTTATTTTGATGGAAATATACTTTTTAAAGAGGATATTTGACTCTGAGGGAAAGAAGAAAAAGAGTGCTGAAATAAATGATGCTTTTAAAGCCGACTTGATGGAAGAGGCAAAAAAAGCTTTTGATATAGCGGTAAGCGGCATCAAAGACGGTGACAGATTAAAATATATAGAGCATATCTTCAATATGGAAGATAAAGAAGAAAAGAAAAAGATGATAAGTGAGTATATCAAAAAACTCAAATCAGATTACAGAAACATGAAGTAAGAGGTGTTTATGAAAGAATTGGAAAAGACATACAGCCCCGAAAAAATAGAGGGCAGAATATACAGAAAGTGGCTTGAAGGAAAATATTTCCATGCAGAGGTAAATAAGGATAAAAAGCCTTTTACCATCATTATGCCTCCACCAAATATCACAGGACAGCTGCATATGGGTCACGCACTTGACAACACAATGCAGGATATACTTATCAGATATAAGAGAATGGCGGGATACGAGGCACTTTGGCAGCCGGGAACAGACCATGCGGCTATAGCTACAGAGGTAAAAGTCATTGATAAGTTAAAGTCCGAGGGCAAGAACAAATATGAACTTGGCAGAGAAAAATTCCTTGAAGAGGCTTGGGCATGGAGAAATGACTACGGCACAAGAATAATCAACCAGCTCCAAAGACTCGGATCGTCTGCAGACTGGGACAGAGAAAGATTTACCATGGATGAACATGGTCAAAAGGCTGTAAAGGAAGTATTTTTAAAGCTTTATGAAAAGGGATATATCTACAAAGGCAACAGAATTATAAACTGGTGCCCTGAATGTAAGACATCAATTTCAGATGCTGAAGTTGAGCATATCGAGATGGAGGGCAATTTCTGGCATATCAAGTATCCTATAAAAGGTGAAGAGGGCAAGTTTGTGGAGATTGCGACTACAAGACCTGAAACACTTTTGGGTGACAGTGCCGTAGCCGTAAACCCTTCGGATGAGAGATATAAGGATATAGTAGGAAAGAAGCTCATACTTCCGCTTGTAGGCAGAGAGATTCCTGTAGTAGCCGATGAATATGTAGACAAGAAGTTCGGTACAGGTTGTGTAAAGATAACACCTGCACATGACCCTAACGACTTTGAGGTAGGTAAAAGACATAATCTGCCTGAAATCAATATAATGCATGACGATGCCACAATCGACTGCCCGGGAAGTAAGTATGACGGACTTGACAGATATGAGGCAAGAAAACTTATAGTTGAAGACCTTAAGAATGAAGGACTTTTGGTAAAGGCCGTACCGCACAGTCACAATGTAGGAAGACATGACAGGTGTAAGACTATAGTGGAGCCTCTTATCAAGCCTCAGTGGTTTGTCTCTATGAGCGAGCTTGCAAAACCTGCTATAAAGGCTATAGAGACAGGTGAACTTAAGTTTGTACCTGAGAGTTACTCAAAGACATACCTGCATTGGCTTGAAAATATCAAAGACTGGTGTATATCAAGACAGCTTTGGTGGGGACATCAGATACCGGCATACACCTGCAGCAAATGCGGTGAGATAACTGTTGCAAAGGAGAAACCGGATGCCTGTCCGAAATGCGGATGCCATGAGTTTGTACAGGATGAGGATACACTTGATACATGGTTCTCATCGGCACTTTGGCCTTTCTCAACACTGGGATGGCCTGATGATACACCTGAGATGAGGTATTTTTATCCTACAGATGTACTTGTAACGGGATATGACATCATATTCTTCTGGGTAGTAAGAATGGTATTCTCAGGATACGAACAGACAGGTAAGTCGCCTTTCCACACGGTACTGATACACGGACTTGTAAGAGATTCAGAGGGAAGAAAGATGAGTAAATCCCTTGGAAACGGTATAGATCCGCTTGAAGTAATAGATAAGTACGGTGCCGACGCTCTGAGAATGATGCTTATCACAGGAAATGCACCGGGAAATGATATGCGATTCTACTATGAGAGAGTGGAAAGTGCCAGAAATTTCGCCAATAAGATTTGGAATGCCGCCAGACTTATCATGATGAATGTGGGCGATGAAAAAGTAGGCGACATAGATAAGTCAAAGCTTATGCTCTCGGATAAGTGGATTCTTTCAAAGACAAATAAGCTTATAAATGAGGTAACCGCAAATCTTGATAAATTTGAGCTCGGTATCGCACTTTCAAAGATCTATGACTTTGCATGGGAAGAGTTCTGTGACTGGTATATAGAGATGGTAAAGGTAAGACTCTGGAATAAGGAAGACGAAAGCAGAGAAACTGCACTTACGGTACTTATATATGTTCTTAACAACATACTTAAGCTTTTACATCCTTTCATGCCTTTTATTACAGAAGAAATATACTGCACTGTTAATGAAGGTGTAAAGACCATAATGATTGAGCCTTGGCCTGTAGAAAACCCGGATTATAATTTTATAGAGGATGAGAATAAGGCGGAGCTTATAAAGGAGGCTGTAAGAGCTGTCAGAAATGTAAGATCTTCTATGAATGTACCGCCTTCACATAAGGCAAAGGGCATTGTAGTCAGTGAGGATGAGAAAATAAGAGATACATTTGAGAGTGCCGGGGATTTCTTTAAGCAGCTTGCAGGACTTGACAAGCTCATTATAGATTCCGATGATTCTATAGTTGAAAAAGACTCCGTAAGAGTTGCAATCCCTAATGCATCCGTATATTTGCCACTAAGAGAGCTTGTAGATATTGAAAAAGAAGTTGAAAGACTGAAAAAAGAAGAGAAAAAGCTTATCGGCGAGGTGGCAAGATCAACAGGAATGCTTTCAAACGAGAAGTTTGTAAGTAAGGCGCCACAGGCTAAGATAGATGAAGAGAAGAAAAAGCTTGAAAACTACGAGCAGATGCTTTCACAGGTAAGAGAGCAGCTTGAAAGACTGTCCGACTGATATGAATGAAAAAGAATATATAGAGAGTATACCCATGTGGGCAAAGAAAAAGAACTCCCTTTCGGAAGTAAAGAAAAACATAGAAACTTTAGAGGTTAAGCTTCCGAAGATAGTTCATGTAGCAGGAACCAACGGGAAAGGCTCTGTATGTGCATATCTTAGCAATATCCTGATTGATGCGGGAATGAAGGTGGGAACCTTCATTTCGCCGCATTTGGTAGAGGTTAATGAGAGAATATTGCTTGATATGAAACCTATATCTGATGATGAGTTGGAGGATATTTCAAAGTATGTAAGAGAAAAGCTTAAGGGCGCATTGAATCCTCCCACATACTTTGAATATCTTTTCTATATGGCGGCGGTCTGTTTTTCAAGGTCAAATCTTGATATTGTCATACTTGAAACAGGTATGGGCGGCAGACTTGATGTGACCAATATATTTGATGAAACTCTTGGTATTATTACAAGTATAGGTATGGATCACATGATGTATCTTGGAAATACTGTAAAAGAGATCGCATTTGAGAAAGCCGGTATTATAAAAAATAATTCTGTTATAATCTTTGATGACTGTGATGAAGAGTCAAATGAGGTTATAAAAGAAACTGCCAAAATAAGAAATGCCAAGTTAGTTGCACTCTCAAGTATAGACTATAAGAGCTTTGACTTTACATATGTAAACTACAAGAAAAAGGCTGCGGCACTTGCCATATTGGCGGCAAGAGTGATTCTTGACAGATCGGACATAGACACGAAAAGTATAAAATCTACCGTTTGGCACGGCAGAATGGAAGAAATAGGAAGAGATATTATTATAGACGGTGCCCATAATGTACCTGCAATTAAAGAGTTTGTAGATAATGCTCTTGCCGTTTCAAAAAATAGAAACAAAAAGATAAAGCTTTTGATATCAATAGTAAAGGATAAAGAAATTGAAGAGATGTTTGATATACTTACATCAGGTTTGGATGTAAAAAAATATTATTTGACTTCACTTGATTCATACAGAAGCAATGATATAAAAAAGCTTTATAACAGCTTAAATATACTTTTAGAAAAAAATAAAAAAGTCGCAGAGATTGCCTGCTATAATAACGTGGAGGAGGCTTTATCTGAGGCCGAGTTTGAGAAAAGGGATGATGAGATTTTATTTTGTGTAGGCTCATTGTATCTGATAGGAGAGATATTAAAAGATGATAGATTTTGAAGAAGAATTAAGTAAGTTTAAGCCGTCACCTGATATTTCGTCAGTGGAGGACATCATTGCAAAAAGTGATATTTCAGATCTGAACGATATATTGATGGAACTGTTAAAAGAACAGGTAAAGGGATGAAAATGGCCGGTATAAATAGAAGAAGAAAACTGGAGCAGATGTCAAACGGTTACTACAACTTGGGTCTGTCTTTAGCAAAGGAAAGAAATTTATCTTCGGCACTTAATGCACTGAGTATAGCTTTGGGACTGAACAAGAAAAATACTGACGCAAGGAATCTCTACGGACTTATCTGCTTTGAGATGGGAGAAGAGACCAAGGCGCTTATTTCTTGGGTGATCAGTATAAATATCAGCCAAATAGGCAATCCGGCACAGAACTATCTGCAGAAAATCAGAAACAAGTCCGCATATCTTGAGAAGTCACAGGATGCCATTTCAAAATATAATAAGGCAATCTCACAGATAAGAACCGTAAATTACGATATGGCGAGGATGAATCTGAAGCAGGCAGTGGATATAAGACCGCATTTTGTAAAGGCGATGCTTGCACTTGCACTTTTGGATATAAAAGAGGGCAAGGCGGGCGAGGCGAAAAAACTTTTGGATTCTGTGCTTTCAATCGACAGATTCAATACAAAGGCTATTACATATCTTGACGAGATGAAGCCTATGGTTGAAAAAAAGTCACAAAAAAGAAGGCTTTCAGTCATAGGAAGTCCGATAAAAAAAGAAAAGCCTGTGGAAAATACAAGCACAAGTATGCCTGTAACCGAGATATATAAGAATTATTCGGGAATGTTTACAGCCATCAATGTGGGTATCGGACTTATTGTAGGTGCCTGCGCCATGGTATTTTTATATATGCCTACTATGAAAGTGTCACTGAATAACGCACATAATAAAGAGGTGGTCGAGATTTCACAGAAGTTAAACGATGCAAACCTTTCTATGGAATCTTTAAAGACTGAAAACGATTCATTAAACGACCAGGTAAATAAACTCAATGAGGTGAACAATACCTCAACCGAGAATATGAACTATAAGCTTTTGCAGTATGTCTACCTTGTAGGTGTTGTAAAAGAGTATAATGCAAAAAATTATACCAAGGCGGCTGAGATTTTTTCAAGTATTGATACAAATCAGCTTACCGATGTGGACAACGGTCCGGGCATTTCAATAACAGGTATATTCGGAGAGATTGCACCTAAGATGAGGGCCGACGGCCCGAAGCTTTTGACTGCGGTAGCGGACGGACTTGTAAAATCGGGAGACTATGCAGGTGCCATAGGTTACTATGATGCGGCACTTAGGATAGCACCTGACTATTTGGAAGCAAAGTATAAGAAGGCATTGGCATATAAGACTTCAGGAGATGTGGAGACTGCCAACAATCTCTTTACTGAGATTATTACGGCAGCACCTGAGGACAAATTTGCCAAAGAAGCACAAAGAGAGAGAGGTTATTGATGGATATATCAAAGGCAAAATACGTTTCACTTTTAGCCGGGTTATTATTTCTTATATCCGGAATTTATATGATATACAATCCTCTATTTATAGCCTATACAATGAATATAATATTTTGTATATTGCTGATTATAGAGGGAGTTTCACAGATCAGTGCATACATTTATGAAAAACATGAGAGCAGAAGTATCTGGAGACTGATAGAGGGTATTATTTCCATAGTTATCGGAATATACTTTCTGATAGGTGATTCGCTCGGACTGCCTCTTGCATTTATAACGGTTATAGGCATATGGCTTATTATTATCGGTATAAGCAGACTTATGATGGCTAAAAGAGTGATGGAATTTGAAAGAAATATAGCAAAAAGGCTTATTGTTGCAGGTATTGTAGAGATAATATTCGGAATAATAGCAGTAGCAAGACCTGTAGCAATATCAAATTATATAGCATATCTGATTGCAATTGCTCTTATAATACAGGCGATTGTAGATATTTTCAGATTCTTCAGATTGAACAGAATGCAAAGAAAGATGAAATAATATTGCATATAAAGACCTTACAATATACTGTGCGAAAATATATTATCAATAGTTTTGTTGTTGAAATAACATACAAAAGTGGTAAAATAGAATAAAAAGTATATGTGAGGTGGGCGTATGAAATTTTTTATTGATACTGCAAACGTGGATGAAATCAGAGAGGTCGCATCATGGGGAGTGCTCTCAGGTGTGACCACCAATCCTTCTTTGGTAGCAAAGTCGGGAAAGAAATTTGAGGATGTTATCAAAGAGATTGCAGATATTGTAGACGGTGCTATAAGCGGTGAAGTGAAGGCAACCACTACAAAGGCTGAGGATATGATAGCGGAAGGTAAAGAAATTGCAAAGATTCATAAGAATATGGTCGTTAAGATTCCTATGACTGATGAAGGACTTAAGGCAATTGCCGCACTAAACAAAGAGGGTATTGCTACCAACTGCACTCTGATTTTTACACCGCTGCAGGCACTCTTGGCTGCAAGAGCAGGTGCTACCTATGTATCACCTTTCCTTGGAAGACTTGATGATGTGGGAACCAGAGGAGTATCTTTGATAGAAGATATTGTGGAGATCTTCGATGTACACGGTATCACAACGCAGATAATAGCCGCTTCGGTGCGCAACAATATGCATGTGCTTGAGTGTGCAAAGGCGGGAGCGGATATTGCGACAGTACCGTATTCTGTGTTTAAGTCTATGCTTAGCCATCCTCTGACAGATGCAGGTATCAAAAAGTTCGTAGCGGACTATGAAAAATCAATGAAATAAGCAAACAAAAAAGAGCCGGCATGGCTCTTTTATTGTGTTTAAATACGCATTCTCCGATATAATTAAGCACGCTCTACAAAACCTGAGCGAAGGCATGAAGTACATACATACATCTTCTTAGATCCACCTTCAGTCTTGACCTTAACGGACTTAACATTAGCCTTCCATATTTTGTTGGATCTTCTATGAGAATGGCTTACTGCATTACCAAAATGAGCAGCTTTTTCGCATATTGAACATTTTGCCACGGTTACACCTCCTTTGACATTAATTATAAATATTTATAATTATTTTGGATTGGACTTCATCACAATCGGGAAAAACCCGCGCAAAATCCATAACGGCTATATTTTACCAAAGAAAAATACTATTTGCAAGACATTTTATAATTTATTATATTGTGGTACAATATAGCGGATTAGAGTTCAGGCTAAGTTCTGAATAATGTAATCTTTATGCCAAGATACATATATAAAAGGAGTATTTAAATGAGTAATATTGACATTAAGTCCATAAATACCATAAGAGTATTGAGTGCAGACGGTATTGAAAAAGCAAAATCAGGCCATCCGGGGTTGCCGCTTGGTTCGGCTCCGATTGCATATGAGCTTTTTGCACATCATATGAAGCACAATCCGAAGAACCCGACTTGGGCAAACAGAGACAGATTTATCTTATCTGCAGGACACGGTTCCATGCTTTTGTATTCATTATTCCATCTCTTTGAGTATGGCGACCTTAGCTTAGACGATTTGAAACAGTTCAGACAGCTTGATTCAAAGACTCCGGGACATCCTGAGTACGGACATACCGTAGGAGTGGAGGCAACCACAGGACCTTTGGGAGCAGGAATGGGTATGGCTGTAGGAATGGCTATGTCCGAGGCACATATGGCAAGTGTGTTTAATGAAGACGGATTTGATATAGTGGACCACTACACCTATGTTTTAGGCGGAGACGGATGTATGATGGAGGGTATTTCATCTGAGGCGTTTTCACTTGCAGGCACACTGGGACTGTCAAAACTTATTGTATTCTATGATTCAAACGGCATCTCTATAGAGGGAAGTACAGATATTGCGTTTACAGAGAATGTAGTTGAGAGAATGAAAGCATTCGGATTTCAGACTATAGAGGTGGAAGACGGAAATGATATTGAAGCTATAGGAAAAGCGATAGAAGAGGCTAAGGCTGACAAAGAAAGACCGTCATTTATAAAGGTTAATACCATAATAGGCTACGGTGCGGGAAAGAAGGCCGGAAGCGCATCATCACATGGAGAGCCGCTTGGAAGTGAGGCACTTGCAGCACTTAAGTCAGGTTTCGGTTTCAATCCTGATGAGAGCTTTAAGGTGGATGACGATGTTTATGCAAACTTCAAGTCTGTAAACGAGAAGAATGCAAAGATAGAGGATGAGTGGAATAAGCTCTTTAAAGAGTATGCTATAAAGTATCCTGATAAGGCAGAGCTTTGGGAGAAATACTACAATGATATAGATGAGTCTTTGATAGATACCGACGAGTTTTGGAGCTGGGATGGAGCACCTGCCGCTACCAGAAATATATCAGGAAGCATAATCAACAGATTAAAGGACATATACCCGAATATTATAGGCGGTTCGGCCGACCTATCTCCATCCAACAAGACAGTAATGAATGGTGAGGGATATATTGCAAAGGGAGATTACTCAGGCAGAAATATACATTTCGGTGTAAGAGAGCTTGCAATGACGGCAATTACAAACGGTATACTTCTTCACGGCGGACTTAGAGCATACTGTGCCACATTCTTTGTATTCAGTGACTATACAAAGCCTATGGCAAGACTTTCCGCACTTATGAATATTCCTACAATATTTGTATTTACACATGACTCTATAGGAGTAGGTGAGGACGGACCTACACATGAGCCTATAGAGCAACTTGCAATGCTCAGATCTTTGCCGAACTTCAACACATTCAGACCGGCTGATGCAAAAGAGACTATTGCGGCTTGGTATGCGGCTCTTGTATCAAAGACAACTCCTACAGCAATTGTGCTTACAAGACAGAATTTGCCTCAGCTTGAGGGAAGCGGAAAGAAGGCGCTTAAGGGCGGATATATCATAAAAGAGGCATCAAAGGCAGTTGCAGATATGATTTTGATAGCTTCAGGTTCGGAGGTTTCACTTGCAATAGATGCGGCAAAAGAGCTTGAAAGCGAAGGCATTGCCACAAGAGTTGTAAGTATGCCTTGTACGGATGTATTTGAAAATCAGAGCAGGGAATATAAGGAAGAAGTTTTACCGAAGGCTGTAAGAAACAGAGTTGCAATAGAGGCGCTTTCAGGCTTCGGATGGGATAAATATACAGGACTTGACGGAAGAGTTATATCTATGAATTCTTTCGGAGCAAGTGCGCCACAGGATCAGCTTTTCAAAAAGTTCGGATTCACAAAGGAAAATGTAGTAGCGGCAGCTAAGGAAGTATTGAATCAATAAAATTCCGGCAGATATAGAATTTCTATATCTGCTTTTTGTAGTTATAAGGAGATAAAAATGGGCGGTATTTTCGGTGTAGTAGGTAAAAACGACTGTGTAATGGATTTGTTTTTCGGTGTGGACTATCATTCACATCTGGGCACAAGACGAGGAGGAATGGCGGTATTTGACGGTGAGTATTTCAACAGAGTGATCCACAATATTGAAAACTCACCTTTCAGAACGAAGTTTGAAAGAGATGTTGACGACTTGCACGGACCTATGGGAATAGGCTGTATTTCAGATGAAGATCCTCAGCCTTTACTTATACAGTCAAGCCTTGGAAGCTATGCCATCACTACTGTAGGTAAGGTGGACAATCATGACGATATAGTCAATAAGCTTTATACCGAGGGGAGAGTACATTTTCAGGAGCAGAGCGGCGGTCGCATCAATGACAATGAGCTGATTGCCACATTGATATCCTCAAAGCAGTCATTTAAGGAAGGACTTGAGTATGTACAGGATACTGTGAAAGGTTCTATAAGTGTGGTACTTTTGACAAAGGAGGGTATATATGCCGCCAGAGACAGGCTTGGAAGAACTCCTCTTGTAATAGGACATAAGAAAGATACTTTCTGTATTACATTTGAAAATCACGCGTATTTGAATCTGGGATACAGCTTTTATAAGGAACTGGGGCCTTCTGAGATTGTATTTATCACTGCGGATGAAGTAAAAGAAGTGTCACCTGCCAAAGAAGAGATGAAGATATGCTCATTTTTGTGGGTTTACTATGGCTATCCTACGGCATCTTATGAGGGTGTGAATGTAGAGACCATGAGATATAACTGCGGAAAACTCCTTGCAAGGAGGGATGATATAGATGCCGATATCGTGGCGGGTGTTCCCGATTCGGGTACGGCACATGCAATAGGGTATGCAAACGAATCGGGTATACCTTTTGCAAGACCTTTTATAAAGTACACTCCTACATGGCCTAGGTCATTTATGCCGACCAAACAGAGCCAGAGAAATCTGATAGCCAAGATGAAACTTATACCCGTGCAGGAGCTTATAAGTGGCAATGATATACTGCTTATAGATGATTCCATAGTAAGAGGTACACAGTTAAGAGAGACCACCGAATTTTTATATAACTCGGGTGCAAAAAAAGTTCATGTAAGACCTGCCTGTCCGCCGCTGCTTTTCGGATGCAAATATCTCAATTTTTCAAGGTCAAAGTCGGACTACGATCTGATTACAAGAAGAATTATAAGAGAGCGAGAGGGCGAGAATGTAAGTAAAGAAGTGCTTTTTGACTATGCCGACCCTGACAGTAAAAACTATAACGAGATGGTGGAAGAGATAAGAAAGATACAAAACTTCTCAAGTCTTAGATTCCACAGACTTGACGACCTTATAGAATCAATCGGCATTTCGCCTTGTAAGCTTTGTACCTACTGCTGGAACGGCAGGGAATAATTAGTGTGCTTGATATTATTCACTAAATTTAGTATAATATTTGTTTGATAAATTAAGCAGGGGATTTTTATGTCCAATGCAAAAAAGGATGAGTATTTTGAAAAGTTCAAGTGAATTTAAAGTAATCCTTGTAAAGTTATTTAATGATATACTTGAATATCAGGAGAGTGCTCTTTGTACCTCTGAATTTAAGGATTTGACCAATAATGATATACATGTAATAAGTGCGATAGGAATGAATTGCAAGAAAAACATGTCTATGATTGCAAAGGAACTTGCAGTCACTATAGGAACATTGACCATTTCTATAAACAGCCTTGTAAGAAAGGGGTATGTAATAAAAGAAAGGTCTGAAAAGGATAAAAGAGTGGTCCTTGTGAGGCTTTCCGAAAGAGGAAAGAATGCATTCCTTAAGTACGAGGAGTTCCATGATGAGATGGTCAGGTCAATGCTTGAAAACTTAGATGATATAGAGAGTGATACACTGATGAGTGCTTTGCAAAAAATAAACTCTTGGATTAGATTGGAAAAAACTAAAGACAAGTGAAATCAATATTAAGGTGTTTTAGCATAGACTAAGCACCAAATACATAAAAAGGTGGAATAACAGATGAGCAAGAAACCATATTATATAACAACTGCCATTGCCTATGCTTCAGGAAAGCCGCATATAGGTAACACTTATGAGATAGTACTCGCAGACGCGATTGCAAGGTTTAGAAGAGAAGAAGGATTGGAAGTGTTCTTCCAGACCGGAACCGACGAACACGGACAAAAGATTGAGAATAAGGCAAAAGAAGCCGGAATTACTCCGAAGGAGTATGTGGACAATGCTGCCGGACAGATAAGAAGAATCTGGGATTTGATGAACACATCATATGACAAGTTTATCAGAACCACGGATGAGGACCACAAAAAGCAGGTTCAAAAAATATTCAAAAAATTCTATGATCAGGGCGATATATATAAAGGATGCTATGAGGGAATGTACTGTACCGCCTGTGAGTCTTTCTTTACCGATTCACAGCTTGTAGACGGCAAATGTCCGGACTGCGGAGGTGAGGTATACCCTGCAAAGGAAGAAGCATACTTCTTTAAGATGAGCAAATATGCCGACAGACTTATTAAGTATATCAATGAACATCCTGAGTTTATCCAGCCTGTTTCAAGAAAGAACGAGATGATGAACAACTTCCTCTTACCTGGACTTCAAGACCTTTGTGTAAGCAGAACAAGCTTTACATGGGGTATTCCGGTGGAGTTTGACCCTAAGCATGTAACATATGTTTGGCTTGACGCACTTTCAAACTATATTACAGGTATAGGATATGATGTGGACGGCGACAGCAGCGAGAGATTCAAAAAGTTCTGGCCTGCCGACCTTCACCTTATAGGAAAGGATATCATAAGATTCCATACAATCTACTGGCCGATTTTCCTAATGGCACTTGATTTGCCGCTGCCAAAGCAGGTATTCGGACACCCTTGGCTCTTACAGGGTGACGGCAAGATGAGCAAGTCAAAGGGAAATGTAATATATGCCGACACTTTGGTGGATTTCTTCGGTGTGGATGCCGTAAGATACTTTGTATTACATGAGATGCCTTTTGATAATGACGGTGTAATAAGCTGGGAGCTGATGGTTGAAAGATTCAACTCCGATCTTGCAAATGTACTCGGAAACCTTGTAAGCAGAACAATATCTATGACTAACAAGTACTTTGACGGAGTACTTACAGACGCCAATGACGAGAGCGTAGCAGGCGCAATGGAGGTGGATACCGACCTTAAGGATGTCGTGCTTATGACTGTCGAGAAGGTGGTAAAGAAGATGTCCGAGCTTCGTGTAGCCGACGCTATAACAGAGATATGGACATTGTTCAAAAGATGTAATAAGTACATTGACGAGACCACACCTTGGATACTTGCAAAAGAAGAAGATAAAAAAGAAAGGCTTCAAACAGTGCTTTATAATCTCGCAGAGTCTATTGCAATAGGAGCTTCACTGCTTCACAGCTTTATGCCTGAGACTTCGGAGAAAATACTTGAATACTTCGGAACCAATAAGAGAAGTCTTGAGGATATGAACAAGTTCGGACTTCTTATGAGCGGTACTACCGTAGCAAAGGATCCTGAGATCTTATTCAAGAGACTTGAGCTTGAAGAAGTATTAAAGAAGGTTGAAGCCCTTAACCTTGGCGGAAATAAAGAAGAATCAAGTGAGATAGAGGGCGTAGATGTGGAGGCAAAGGATACTATAGAGTATGACGACTTTGCAAAGCTTCAGATACAGGTAGGACAGATAATAAAATGTGAAGAAGTTCCTAAGTCGAAGAAACTTCTTTGTTCACAGGTTCAGGTAGGTAATACCACAAGACAGATTCTAAGCGGTATCAAGCAGTGGTACTCCGCTAAGGATATGGTAGGCAAGCAGGTTTTGGTAGTGACCAATCTTGCACCGAAAAAGATTGCAGGACTTGAAAGTCAAGGTATGATACTTTTGGCTGAAGATAATGAGGGAAATGCATGTTTGGTTTCACCTGAGAAAAACATTAAGCCGGGTTCAGAGATATCATAATATAGATAGTAAAACCTTAATATTTTAAGGAGGGGGCATTGAAACAAATAAAATTGAAACAAATAAATATAAAGATTTTTTCCGGTGCGGTATTAAAATATATCGCAATGCTTACAATGCTTATAGACCATATAGGAGCAACCGGCTTGATTTTTTTATTATTCGGTGCCGATATGTCTACAAGGCTGTATTTTATTTCAAGAATGATAGGGCGTATTGCCTTTCCAATATATGTATTTTTACTTGTTGAGGGGTTTGTTCACACAAAGAACATAAAAAAATATATAATAAGACTGGCATTGTTTGCAATTATATCCGAAGTGCCATATGATTTGGCATTTTATAATACGGTATTTGAGATATATCATCAAAATGTCATGTGGGAACTTCTTATATGTATAATAATGCTTTGCTGTATCAGGAAATATCCTGATTTCAGTATTATTTTTGTAGGGGTAAGCTGTTTTATAGCATGGCTTCTCAAATTTGATTATGAGTTTATAGGGCCATTGGCTGTCGCCTGTATATACCTTTTTAGAGATAGGATATTATATAGGAATGTTGCAACGGCAGTTATTTTTGCATTTGAACCTACAGCATTTTTCAGCCTTATACCTATAAATATGTATAGTGGAAAAAAGGGAAAAGATTTAAAATATTTATTTTATCTGTTTTATCCCGTACATTTATTGGTTTTATTTTTTTTGATAAATATGCTTCAATAAAAACATTACGCAAATTTTAAGAAAATATTACATGGACAAAAAAGAAGAATTTTATATAATAGATACACATGCCCATTATGATGATGAGGCATTTAATGAAGACAGAGATGAGCTTTTAGAAAAACTTAATGCGACAGGTATAAAAAGAGTTGTAAATATTGCCGCTTCAATGGAAAGCGCAGAGAGCAGTCTTTTACTTGCACATAAATATGACTTTGTTCATGCTGCACTAGGAGTTCATCCCTCTTTCAGTGAGGAGATAAACTCTGAAAGCATTGCCAAGTTGGAAAAGATGCTTTCAGATGAAAAATGTGTGGCTATCGGTGAGATAGGACTTGACTATTACTACGATGAGCCGCAAAGGCAGATACAAAAAAAGGCTTTTATTGCTCAACTTGAGTTGGCAAAAAAGTATGATTGTCCTGTAGTTATACATTCAAGAGATGCTGCAAAGGATACACTGGATATTTTAAAAGAGTTTGAGGGAGTAAAAGGAGTTATACATTGCTATTCCTACAGTAAGGAGATGGCAAGAGAGTTCATAAAACTTGGATATGTACTCGGCATAGGCGGTGTGGTTACATTCAAGAATGCAAAAAAACTTGAAGAGACCATGGAAGATATTTCATTTGATGATTTTGTACTGGAAACCGATTGCCCGTATCTTTCACCGGTGCCGAACAGAGGTAAGAGAAATTCTTCCTTGAATCTGACTTATGTAGTAGACAGAATAAGTGAGATAAAGGGAGTTTCAAGGGATTTTATTATAGAAAAGACCTTTGAAAATGCAAGAAAATTGTATCCTAAGATGAAATGATTTTCATATGGAGATTAAGATGACAAAAATTGCTAATCCGGCAAATACTATAGATATAATCAAAAAATATGACTTCAACTTTCAAAAAAAGTTCGGTCAGAATTTTTTGATAGATACACATGTTCTGGATAAGATATGTGCGGAGTCGGGACTGGGAGAAAATGATTTGGCCATTGAAATAGGTCCCGGAATAGGAGCGCTCACACAGTACCTTGCAAATGCCGCAAAGGCGGTTGTAGCGATTGAGATTGATAAAAATTTGCTGCCGATACTTGATGAGACATTGGCAGATTATAAAAATACGAGTATAATAAATGCTGATTTTTTGAAGATAGATTTGGAAAATCTGATTGACGAATGCAGGCAAAAGTATGGCGAATTTGAGAACATAAGAATTGTAGCAAATTTGCCGTATTATATTACAACTCCTATTATCATGAATGTTTTGGAGTCACGTACACATATTGACAGCATCACAGTTATGATTCAAAAGGAGGTGGCAGACAGAATGCAGGCTGCACCGGGAAGTAAGGACTATGGCGCATTGTCACTGGCGGTGCAATATTATTCAAACCCGTATGTTGTGGCATTTGTTCCGCCAAATTGTTTTATTCCAAGGCCTAAAGTCGGCTCAAGTGTTATAAGACTTGATATTTATAAGGATAAGCCTATAAAGACTGTAGAAGAAAAGTTGATGTTTCAAATTATTCGCGCAGGTTTCAACCAAAGAAGAAAAACTTTGGTGAACTCACTGGCAAATTTTGAGGGACTGAAGCTTTCAAAGGAAAGAATAATTCACGCTTTGTCATTGCTTGGAAAGTCTGAAAAGATAAGAGGAGAAGCACTTAGCTTGGAAGAGTTTGCACAATTGGCAGAATATTTACAAGAATAAATTTTGACAAGGAAAAGAAGATGAGCAAGAAAAAAAAGAATGAATTTTTAAGAGGGGTAAAGGACAGAGTAGAAGCTATCCAAGATATGGACAAACATAAGAAAATAATGGCCGGAGGTGTAATCGGTGTAGTGGCAATAGCCGCTATAATCGGTGTTTCACTCTCAGGAAAAAGTGCAAGAAGTGTTGCTACAACAACTACAACCGTAGTGGTGGATTCAACTACAGCGGCGCAGGTGGCTTCCGCCGATGTAATGCCGATGGAAAAGGCGGGAAATGAGTTCCCTTCACTTGATATAACGGTTGAGACAGAGGAGCCCAGACCTGAACTTTTGGAAGAGGGCGTGCAGCATTCATATATTGCCAGGGTACAGTCAAGACTTATGGAACTTGGATTTATGGACAATGATGAGCCTACCAACTACTTCGGTGAGGTTACAAAGGCTGCCGTTATGATTTTCCAAAGACAAAACGGACTTGCACAGGACGGTATCATAGGACCGTCAACATTGCCGCTTTTGATGGATGCCAATGCAAAGCACTATGCGGCAAAGCTCGGTGACGTGGGCGAAGATGTAAAAAGAATACAAAACCGTCTATATGAGCTGGGTTACCTGGCATCTGCCGATATGATAACAGGTACATATGATGAAAAGACTCAGGAAGCCGCACTTAAGCTTCAGCAGATAAATCAGCTCTCTGAGGACGGTAAGGTCGGAAGTGAGACCATGAATTTGCTTTATTCCGACGAGATAAAGGCAAATACACTTTCACTCGGTGAGCACAGTGAGGTGGTTCAGGCAATACAAAACAGGTTGTTCCAGCTTGGATACCTTACATCAAGTCCTGACGGTAACTACGGCAGCGATACGGAGCTTGCCGTAAGAACCTTCCAGTCAAAGAACGACCTTGTAGTGGACGGTTACTTAGGACCTTCCACCAGAGCAGTCATCCTTTCAAGTGAGGCAAAGGCAAACGGACTTGTACTGGGTGACCAAAACGAGCAGGTGGCAAGACTTCAGACTCTTCTTGCAAAGGCGGGATATTTAAACGAGTCAAATGCTACAGGATACTTCGGTGAGATTACAGAGGCCGCACTGAAGAGA
>NZ_CALLVU010000072.1 GCF_938015485.1 uncultured Lachnoanaerobaculum sp.
ATGTTAATATCATCAAGTGATGAGCCGGTGTGGCGGAATGGCAGACGCGACAGACTCAAAATCTGTTATTCGAAAGGGTGTGCGAGTTCGAGTCTCGCCACCGGCAGTTAGCTGTATGATTTTCATACAGCTTTTTTATTGCCAAAATATGGTATCAAATTGTATATAGAGATATAAAATTGGACATAGCACAGAAAGTTTTAAAAATACTTCTATAAAATGGAAAAGTAAATTTTTTTATGCTAGAATACATTCAAATATTTTATAGAAATCATATAAGGTGGAAATATGGATTATAGTAAAGAAGCTTTAAAATTACATGAGGAGAATAGCGGTAAGGTTGCCGTTGCAAGTAAGATAAAAATAAATACAAGAGATGATCTGAGTACTGCATATACTCCGGGAGTAGCCGAGCCTTGCAGAGAGATTGCAAAAGATCCTGAAAATGTATGGAAGTATACGGCAAAGAAAAATCTTGTGGCGGTAGTTTCCGACGGAACAGCCGTGCTTGGACTTGGAGATATAGGACCGAAAGCTGCAATGCCTGTAATGGAGGGTAAGGCTATACTTTTTAAAGAGTTTGGAGATGTTGACGCCTTTCCTATATGCCTTGACACTAAGGATACGGAGGAGATTATAAAGACTGTAAGGAATATTGCACCATGCTTCGGTGGAATAAACTTGGAGGATATTGCATCGCCGAAATGTTTTGAAATAGAAGAGAGGCTTGAGAAAGAACTTGAGATACCTGTATTTCATGATGACCAGCACGGTACTGCAATAGTTGTTACAGCGGCACTTATCAATGCACTTAAGCTTGTAAAAAAAGAAATGTCCGAAATAAAGGTTGTTTTAAACGGGCCCGGAAGTGCCGGCACGGCAATTATCAAAATGCTTTTGGAGTCGGGTGTAAAGAATATAATAGCCTGTGATGAATTCGGTATATTATATAATGACAGAGCAGAGGGAATAAAGGATCATAAAAAATGGCTTTGTACCGTAACCAATAGGGAAGATATGAGAGGCACTCTTTCCGATGCTCTTGTAGGTGCGGATGTGTTTATAGGAGTTTCCGTAGCAAATATCCTCACAAAAGATATGATAAAGACGATGGCAAAGGATCCGATAGTCTTTGCTATGGCAAATCCGAATCCTGAGATTTCATATGACGATGCAATAAAAGCCGGTGTAGCTGTAATGGGAACCGGAAGAAGCGACAGACCGAATCAAATCAACAATGTACTTGCATTCCCCGGGATTTTCAGAGGTGCGCTTGATGCAGGTGCAAGAGATATAAATTACGATATGAAAAAGGCGGCGGCAAAGGCTATTGCGGAGTATATAAAGCCTGAAGATTTGAATGCAGAAAATATTATACCTTCCGCACTTGATAAGAATGTGGCAAAATCTGTAGCGGATGCTGTAGCTAAGGCAGCTAAAGAGAGCGGATGTGTTAGGAAGTGATTATGACGGATATTAAAGATATATTTTTGTTCTCATATAGGGAACTTAAGAAGGTAAGAACTATTACAACAGTAGCTATGTTTGTGGCGTTGTCGATCATATTGGGGGCTTTTACAGTACCTATAGGCAATTTTTTAAAGATCGGTTTCTCATCTTTGACTACTGTAAGCGTGGGATACTTGTTCGGACCTATTGTAGGTTCGGTTTTTGGAGCTGTGACAGATGTTGTAAAGTATGCTATTAAGCCTACAGGACCGTTTTTTCCGGGATTTACTTTAAATGCGATTATTTCCGGATTTATTTACGGAAGTATATTATATAAGAAGCAAGTGAGTATAAAGAGGATTTTTATTGCAGAGTGTTTTGTAAGTCTGCTTTGTAATATCTTACTTGGTACACTATGGTTGAATGTTCTATATGGTAAGGCTTTTCTTGCCATTTTGCCTATGAGAGCGTTGAAGAATATAATTCTTCTGCCTATAAACAGTTTTATGGCATTTGCTATACTCAAGTTTTTGGAGCAGTACAAACAAAAAATAAAATAAAATAAAAAAGTGCTTGCAATCGGCTTTAATCTGTGCTATCCTAGAACAGCTGTGACATTGATAGCTAAGAAGCATAGGTTGCCGTTTAACGGGTTTTATGTGGAGCGAAGGTCATGTTGCAAAAACTGGCGACAAGTCACTGTACAAACAGCATCTCATATTGAGTATTTCGTGTGGTTAAGATTTACGACACGCACGGAAGAGTGTACAGTCACCGCTTGTCAATTTCTTTTATAAAGATTGAAAAGGAGGCGGCTTTTTTTATGGCAAATCAGGTAATGAGAATCACATTAAAAGCTTATGATCATCAATTGGTTGACAGCTGTGCTGCAAGAATTGTTGATACTGTAAAGAAGACAGGAGCAGCTGTTTCAGGACCTGTTCCACTACCAACAAAGAAGGAAGTGGTTACTATCCTTAGAGCTGTACATAAGTACAAAGACTCTCGTGAGCAGTTCGAGCAGAGAACTCACAAGAGACTGATTGATGTCATTGCACCATCACAGAAGACTGTTGATGCACTTTCCAGATTGGAAATGCCTGCAGGTGTGAATATTGACATCAAGATGAAGAGTAGATAATCCGCTATAAGCGTTAATCCTGCTCTAGGATGAGCACATAGTGCTCCGCTGTAGAATAAACCAGGAGGTATAATAATGAAGAAGGCAATACTTGCTAGAAAAGTAGGTATGACACAGATTTTCGATGAGAACGGCGTGTTGATACCTGTAACAGTTCTTCTTGCAGGACCATGTGTTGTTACACAGGTTAAGACAGAAGAGAATGACGGATACAATTCAGTTCAGGTTGCATATGGACAGATCCGTACAAAGTTGGTTAATAAGGCTAAGGCAGGTCATCTTGCTAAGGCAGGAATTGAGAAGACTGTAGTTGAGAACGGTGATAAGAAGAGAGAAGTTTTTGCTGCCGGAAGATTTATCAGAGAGTTCAAGTTTGAGAATGCATCAGAGTATGCTCCGAAGGCTGAAATCAAGGCAGATATCTTCGCTGCAGGAGATAAGGTTGATGCAAGCGCTATCTCAAAGGGTAAGGGCTTCCAGGGTGCTATCAAGCGTCACGGACAGTCAAGAGGACCTATGAGTCACGGTTCAAAGTTCCACCGTCATCAGGGTTCAAACGGTTCGTCTTCAGATCCGAGCCATGTATTCAAGGGCAAAGGAATGCCGGGACACATGGGCGCAAAGAAGGTGACAACACAGAATCTTGAAATCGTAAGAGTTGACGCCGATAAGAATCTTATCCTTGTAAAGGGTTCAATGCCGGGTTCAAAGAAGGCTCTAATAACATTAAAAGAGACTGTTAAGAAGAAATAACTAACAGAAAGGAGGAACACAAATGGCTAATATATCAGTATTTAATATTGAAGGAAAAGAAGTAGGTAGTATAGAATTAAACGATGCTGTGTTCGGAGTTAATGTTAACGAGCATTTAGTTCATATGGCAGTTGTTGCACAGTTGGCAAACAAGCGTCAGGGAACACAAAAGGCAAAGACCCGTTCCGAAGTTAGCGGTGGCGGTAGAAAGCCTTGGAAGCAAAAAGGTACAGGACATGCACGTCAGGGTTCAACAAGATCACCTCAGTGGAAAGGCGGCGGTGTTGTATTTGCACCTACTCCAAGAGATTATACAATCAATCTCAATAAGAAAGAGAAGAGAATCGCTCTTAAGAGTGCTCTTACAAGCAGAGTTCTCGAGAACAAGTTCATCGTAGTTGATGATTTTGCAATGAGCGAGATTAAGACAAAGAAGATGCAGCAGACTTTGAACAACTTAAATGTTAAGAAGGCACTTGTTGTATGTGCTGAGAATGAGAAGAACACTGTACTTTCTGTTAGAAATATATATGGTGTTAAGGCTGCTTCACCTAAGACTATCAATGTATATGATATCTTAAAGTACAATACAGTGGTAGCTTCAAAGGACGCTGTTAAGACTATAGAGGAGGTATATGCGTAATGGCAAACATACAATACTATGATGTAATACTTAAGCCGGTTATTACAGAGAAGAGCATGCTCGGCATGACTGATAAAAAGTATACTTTCCTTGTACATCCTGAGTCAAACAAGACAATGATCAAAGAAGCTGTTGAGAAGATGTTTGACGGCGTTAAGGTTTCAAGAGTAAATACTATGAACCAGGACGGAAAGTCAAAGAGAAGAGGAATGACAACAGGTAAGACAGCAAAGGTTAAAAAGGCTATTGTATGGCTTACAGAGGACAGTAAGGATATTGAGTTATTCCAGGGATTATAAGCAACAAATGTTGCTTTTTCTCAGATAATATCTGAGTAATATTATACGGCATCCTGCCGTGATAAAGTGCATAGCACAAGAAGGAGATAAAATGGGAATAAAGAAGTATAGTCCGTATACACCGTCAAGAAGAAACATGACAGGTTTGGACTTTAGTGTAATTACAAAAAGCACTCCTGAGAAGTCATTGTTGGCACCTATTAAGAAGAACTCAGGAAGAAACAATCAAGGTAAAATAACAGTAAGACATCGTGGTGGCGGTGCAAAGAGAAAATACAGAATTATCGACTTTAAGAGAAATTCAAAAGACGGAGTTCCTGCAAAGGTTGTTGCAATAGAGTATGATCCTAACAGAACAGCTAACATTGCACTTATCTCATATGTAGACGGCGCAAAGGCTTATATCCTTGCTCCTGAGGGACTTCAGGTTGGAGCTACAATCGTAAGCGGTTCAGGTGCTGAGGCAAGAATCGGAAACTGTTTACCACTTGCAGAGATTCCTGTAGGTGCACAGATTCACAACATCGAGCTTTATCCTGGAAAGGGCGGACAGCTTGTTCGTTCAGCAGGAAATGTTGCACAGCTTATGGCTAAGGAAGGAAAGTATGCAACTCTTCGTCTTCCTTCAGGCGAGATGAGAATGGTTCCAATCATTTGCAGAGCTACTATCGGTATAGTAGGAAACGGTGAGCATTCACTTGTTAAGCTCGGTAAGGCGGGAAGAAAGCGTCACATGGGTATCAGACCTACAGTTCGTGGTTCTGTCATGAACCCTAATGACCATCCACACGGTGGTGGTGAAGGTAAAACCGGAATCGGTCGTCCGGGTCCATCTACTCCTTGGGGTAAACCGGCTCTTGGTCTTAAGACTAGAAACAAGAAGAAACAGTCTAATAAGTTAATCATCAGAAGAAGAGATGGTAAGGCCGCTACTAAATAAAGGAGGAAAGATAAATGTCACGTTCACTTAAAAAAGGACCATTTGCAGATGCAAGTTTATTAAAGAAAGTTGACGCAATGAACAAAGCCGGCGACAAGAGTGTCATCAAGACATGGTCACGCCGTTCTACAATCTTCCCACAGATGGTAGGTCATACTATTGCTGTTCATGATGGAAGAAAGCATGTTCCGGTATATGTTACCGAGGATATGGTAGGACATAAGCTTGGTGAGTTCGTTGCTACAAGAACTTACAAAGGACATAAAGCTGACGATAAGAAAGCTTCAAGATAAGAGAGGGTTGAAAGGAGGTTTTTTAAATGGCAAAAGGACATAGATCCCAGATTAAAAGAGAAAGAAATGCAGTTAAGGACACCAGACCATCAGCTAAGCTCTCATATGCCAGAGTACCTGTTCAGAAGGCATGTTTCGTGCTGGATGCTATCAGAGGTAAGAATGTTGGTGAGGCTTTGGGTATTCTTATGTATAGCCCAAGATATGCGTCAAGTGTTATCAAGAAATTGGTAGAGTCAGCAGTTGCTAATGCTGAGAACAACAACAATTTAGATCCGTCTAAGTTATATATTGCAGAGTGTTACGCAAGTGACGGCCCTATAATGAAGAGAATTAAGCCTAGAGCACAGGGTAGAGCTTATCGTATCGAGAAGAGAATGAGCCATATCACAGTGGTCTTAGATGAAAGATAGGAGGAGACGCGAAAATGGGACAGAAAGTTAATCCACATGGACTTAGAGTCGGTGTTATAAAAGACTGGAGCTCCAGATGGTACGCTGATAAGGATTTCGCTGATTGCTTAGTGGAAGACTACAATATCAGAAAGTTCTTAAAGAAGAAACTTTATTCAGCAAGCGTATCGGATATTGAAATAGAGCGTGCTTCAGACAGAGTTAGAATAATACTTCATACTGCAAGACCGGGTGTTGTTATCGGTAAGCAGGGTGCAGAAGTTGAGAAATTAAAGAAGGAAGTATCAAAGTTTACAGATAAGAAAGTATTCATTGATATTAAAGAAATCAAGAGACCTGACAGAGATGCACAGCTTGTAGCTGAGAATATCGCTGCACAGCTTGAGAACCGTATTTCATTCCGTAGAGCAATGAAGTCAACAATGTCAAGAAGTATGAAGGCAGGAGTTCTTGGTATCAAGGCAAGCTGTTCAGGACGTCTTGGCGGTGCGGATATGGCTCGTACAGAGTTCTATTCAGAGGGTACTATCCCGCTTCAGACATTGAGAGCCGACATTCAGTACGGTTTTGCAGAGGCAAACACAACATACGGTAAAGTCGGTGTTAAGGTTTGGATATATACAGGTGAGGTGCTTCCTCAAAGAAAAACACAGGAAGGGAGCGTAAAATAATATGTTAATGCCTAAGAGAGTAAAGCGTAGAAAACAGTTCAGAGGTTCTATGGCAGGTAAGGCCCTAAGAGGCAATAAGATCACTTACGGTGAGTATGGTTTAGTATCCCTTGATCCTTGTTGGATAAAGTCAAACCAGATAGAGGCTGCCAGAGTTGCGATGACTCGTTATATCAAGCGTGGCGGTAAAGTTTGGATAAAGATTTTCCCTGATAAGCCTGTTACAGCAAAACCTGCTGAGACTCGAATGGGTTCAGGTAAAGGTGCTACAGAGTATTGGGTAGCTGTTGTAAAGCCGGGTCGTGTATTATTCGAGATCGCAGGCGTACCTGAAGAGATTGCCAGAGAGGCACTTCGTCTTGCAATGCATAAGCTTCCTTGCAGATGTAAGATAGTTTCAAAGGCTGATTTGGAAGGCGGTGAAGCAAGTGAAAACTAAGAATTATGTAAACGAATTAAAGTCAAAAAGCTTAGAACAGTTAAATGAGGAATTGGTTTTGGCAAAGAAGGAACTTTTCAACCTTAGATTCCAAAATGCAACCAGCCAGTTGGATAACACTTCAAGAATTAAGGAAGTTCGTAGGAACATTGCCAGAATTCAGACAGTTATCACTGAGAATGCAAAATTGGCATAAAGATAAAGGAGATAAACCGTGGAGAGAAATCTTAGAAAAACCCGTATCGGCAAGGTTGTTAGCGATAAGATGGATAAGACAATCACTGTTGCAATCGAAGACCATGTAAAGCATCCACTTTATGGCAAGATTGTAAAGAAGACTGTTAAGTTCAAGGCACATGATGAGAAGAATGAATGTAACATTGGCGATACTGTAAAGATTATGGAGACAAGACCTCTTTCAAAGGATAAGAGATGGAGACTTGTACAGATAATTGAGAAGGCAAAATAATTAGGTAGGAAGGAGTATCCGGCATGATTCAGCAGGAAACAAGATTGAAGGTAGCCGATAACACCGGAGCAAAGGAATTGCTTACAATTCGTGTTATGGGTGGTTCAACTAGAAGATATGCTCATATCGGCGATATAATCGTCGCTACCGTTAAAGATGCAACACCCGGCGGTGTTGTTAAGAAAGGCGATGTTGTCAAGGCTGTTGTAGTAAGATCAGTCAATAGCACACGCCGTAAAGACGGTTCATACATCAAATTCGACGAAAACGCAGCAGTTATAATCAAGGATGACAAGACTCCAAGAGGTACTCGTATCTTTGGACCGGTTGCAAGAGAACTTCGTGAGAAGCAGTTCATGAAGATTGTATCTCTCGCACCTGAAGTATTATAAGGAGGTCTAGCGTGCATAAAATCAAAAGAGATGATATGGTTAAAATCATATCTGGAAAAGATAAAGGCAAGACAGGTAAAGTATTAAAGGTTGATACTAAGAAGAACAGAGTAATAGTTGAAGGCTGTAATATGATAACAAAGCATACAAAGCCAAGTATGGCTAACCAGAACGGCGGTATCGTAAATACAGAGGGAACTATTGATATATCAAATGTAATGTTGGTTGTTGACGGTCAGGCTACAAGAGTCGGCTTTGAAGTAAAAGACGGCAAGAAGGTTCGTGTAGCTAAGAAGACCGGTAAGGCTATCGACTAATAGGAAAGGAGGAAAACATGGCAAGATTAAAGGAAATGTATGACAACGAAATAGTCAAGAAAATGACTGAGAAGTTTGGATATAAGAATCCTATGCAGGTACCGAAGCTTGATAAGATCGTTATCAATATGGCTGTCGGTGAGGCAAAAGACAATGCAAAAGTGTTAGATGCTGCAGTTAGAGATCTTGAAATTATCTCCGGACAGAAGGCGGTAGTTACAAAGGCTAAGAAATCAGTTGCTAACTTTAAACTTAGAGAGGGTATGCCTATAGGTTGTAAGGTAACTCTTCGTGGTTCAAAGATGTATGAGTTTGCTGACAGACTTATAAATCTTGCTCTGCCTAGAGTGCGTGACTTTAGAGGTGTAAATCCTAATGCATTTGACGGTAGAGGAAATTATGCTCTTGGAGTTAAGGAACAGCTTATCTTCCCTGAGATAGAGTATGATAAGATTGACAAGGTTCGCGGTATGGACGTTATTTTTGTTACTACTGCAAACACAGATGAAGAAGCTAGAGAACTTTTGACATTATTCAATATGCCATTTTTCAAATAATTTAGGAGGAAGATTTCATGGCAAAGACTTCAATGAAGATCAAGCAGGCTAGACCGGCAAAATTCTCTACAAGAGAATACAGCAGATGCAGAATCTGCGGTCGTCCACATGCTTATCTTAAAAAGTATGGTATCTGTAGAATTTGCTTCCGTGAATTGGCTTATAAGGGTCAGATCCCGGGAGTTAAGAAAGCCAGCTGGTAAGGCATTGAACACTTAACGAACGCAAGCAAAGCGAAGCGTGAGTTTAGTGTGAAAGCCCGTCCCGATGCATTTCAACCTTAGTGAGCATAGCTTTGCTATGTGAACTTAGTTTGAAAGTACACCTAATACGAGCAAAGCGAGTATTAGGGTGCTTCACTGCGAAAACGTAGTTTGAGCGCTAGTGGAGTCGAACCCACCCGGTAAATATATATTTGCCGATGTCGAGTGGACGCATTTATCAAAAAGCTTAATCAAAGCAAAGAAAAGAATTTATACAAGATACATTTAAAATAAACAGGAGGAAAAAATTCCATGACAATGAGCGATCCGATTGCAGATATGCTTACCAGAATCAGAAATGCAAATACTGCAAAACATGACTCAGTTGATATTCCTTCCTCAAAGATGAAAATAGCAATAGCTAACATACTTGTAGAAGAAGGTTATGTAGAGAAGTACGAACTTGTTGACAATGGTAACTTCAAGGATATCAGAATATTCCTTAAGTATACAGCTAACAAGAGCGAGAGAATAATAAGTGGATTGAAGAGAATTTCAAAGCCGGGCTTACGTATATACGCAAGCAGAGAAGAGCTTCCAAGAGTTCTTGGCGGTCTAGGAACAGCTATTATTTCAACAAATAACGGCGTTATCACAGACAAAGAAGCAAGAAAGCTTAACGTAGGTGGAGAAGTATTAGCTTTCGTATGGTGATTTCAAACGAAAGAATATAATAATATTATAAATTAAGTTTCAACTCTAATAGCAGTAGTCATAAAGAAATATTTCTTTAATGGCTGCTATTAGGTGATATAAACCTGAAAACCTGAGCGAAAAGCTCACGACAAATTTAAGGAGGAAGACGGCATGTCACGAATTGGAAGAATGCCTATCGCAATTCCGGCAGGAGTAACTGTTACAATTGCAGAAAATAATCATGTGACTGTAAAAGGTCCTAAGGGTACACTTGAGAGAGCATTACCTTTAGAGATGACCATTAAGCAGGAAGGTGATGATATCGTAGTAAGCAGACCTAACGACTTAAAGAAGAATAAGTCATTACACGGTCTTACAAGAACCCTTATACACAACATGGTAGTCGGTGTAACCGAAGGCTATGAGAAGGTGCTTGAGGTAAACGGTGTAGGTTACAGAGCGGCAAAGCAGGGAAATAAGCTTGTGCTTTCACTCGGATATTCACATCCGGTAGAGATGGTGGATCCTGAGGGTATCACATCAGTTCTTGACGGACAGAACATCATCAAAGTACAGGGTATCGACAAGGAAAAAGTCGGACAGTACGCTGCAGAAATCAGAAGCAAAAGAAAGCCTGAGCCATACAAGGGCAAAGGTATTAAGTACTCTACTGAAGTTATCAGACGTAAAGTCGGTAAGACCGGTAAGAAATAATAGGAGGGTAATTAAATGGTTAGCAAAAAATCAAAGAGCGATCTTAGAATCAAAAAGCATTCCAGATTGCGTAATCGTCTCAGCGGAACTACTGAGAGACCACGTCTTGCTGTATTTAGAAGCAACAACCATATGTACGCTCAGATTATTGACGACACAGTGGGAAATACAGTAGTAAGTGCATCAACACTTGAGAAGAGTGTAAGAGAAGAGCTTTCAAAGACAAATGATGTAGATGCTGCAGCATATGTTGGAACTCTTGTTGCAAAGAGAGCCCTTGAGAAGGGTATAGACAAAGTTGTGTTTGATAGAGGAGGATTCATCTATCAGGGTAAGATTGCCGCACTTGCAGAAGCTGCACGTGAAGCAGGATTACAATTCTAATAGGAGGAGAAACATACATGAAGAGACAAATCATCGATCCAAGCAAATTGGAGTTAAATGACAGAGTCGTAAATATCAAGCGTGTATCCAAAACCGTAAAAGGTGGACGTACAATGAAGTTTTCTGCTCTTGTTGTTGTAGGTGACGGTAATGGTCATGTCGGTATCGGTCTTGGAAAGGCAGGAGAGGTACCTGAGGCTATCCGTAAAGGGAAAGAGGCTGCAACCAAGTCATTGGTTGAAGTTAGAATAGATGAGAATTCAAGTGTTCCACATGATTACACAGGAAAGTTCGGAAGTGCAAGCGTACTTTTGAAGAGAGCACCTGAAGGTACAGGTATTATCGCAGGTGGTCCTGCACGTGCGGTATTGGAGCTTGCAGGATATAAGAATATCCGTTCAAAGTCTTTAGGTTCAAATAACAAGACAAATGTATGTTTTGCTACACTTGCAGGTTTGGCAGCACTTAAGACACCTGAAGAGATTGCAAAGCTTCGTGGTAAGTCAGTTGAAGAAATACTAGCATAATAGGAGGAAAATATGGCAAAGTTAAAAATTACATTGGTTAAGTCTCCTATCGGTGCTATCCCAAAGCAGAGAGCAACTGTAGAAGCACTTGGTTTGAGAAAGTTAAACAAGACAGTTGAAATGCCTGACAATGATGCTGTAAGAGGTATGATTTGGCATGTAAGACATCTTGTAAAAGTTGAAGAAGTCTAAAGAAGGAGGTGTAGTGATGGATTTATCTAATTTACAGCCTGCATTAGGCTCAAAGCACAGCGATAATTTCAGACGTGGCCGTGGACATGGTTCAGGTAACGGTAAGACTGCCGGTAAGGGTCACAAGGGTCAGAAAGCGCGTTCAGGACCTACAAGACCGGGATTTGAAGGTGGTCAGATGCCTTTATACAGACGTATCCCTAAGAGAGGATTTACAAATCGTAACTCTAAGGATATCGTAGCTGTAAACGTTTCAGTTCTTGATCGTCTTGAGGACGGCGTTGAGGTTACTCCTGATACATTATTGGCTGCCGGAATTATAAGACATACAAGAGACGGAGTTAAGCTTTTAGGCAACGGTTCGGTAACAAAGAAATTTACTGTTAAGTACATTGCTGTTAGTGAAAGTGCAAAAGCTAAGATTGAAGCTGCAGGCGGAACTTGTGAGGTGATCTAATGCTCACAACACTCCTAAATGCATTTAAAGTAAAGGATGTACGAAAGAAGCTTCTGTACACATTTATAATGCTGGTAATTATTCGCTTCGGCAGTAATTTACCTATACCGGGTGTGAATACAACTTACTTCAAAGATTTCTTTGAAAAACAAGCCGGAGATGCGTTCGGATTTTTCAACGCCATCACCGGTGGATCATTTGAAAGTTTGAGTGTGCTGGCACTTAGCATCACTCCTTATATTACTAGTTCTATCATAATACAGCTTTTGACAATTGCAATTCCGGCACTTGAGGAATTACAACAGGATGGTGAAGACGGAAGAAAAAAGATAGTTGAATATACAAGGTATTTGACTGTCGCACTAGCCCTATTACAGTCTTCAGCCATGGCGATCGGATTCGGTAGACAAGGACTTTTAATACATTTTGGAATAAAGAGTGTAGTTGTGGCTATAGTTACAATGACTGCAGGTAGTGCATTTTTGATGTGGATTGGAGAAAGAATTACAGAGAACGGAGTAGGAAACGGTATTTCAATAGTACTTCTTCTGAACATTCTTGCTTCATTACCATCTGACTTTAACAATCTTTACGTGAGATTCTTAAAGGGACAGACAGTAGCTAAGATGGTGGTTGCCGCAGCTATTATAATAGCCTTTATAGTAGCGATGGTTGTATTTACCATCATATTACAGGATGCTGAAAGAAGAATTCCTGTACAATATTCATCCAAAACGCAGGGTAGAAGAAGTGTGGGCGGAACATCATCAAATATTCCGTTAAAAGTAAATACTGCAGGTGTTATTCCTGTAATTTTCGCTTCTTCAATATTTTCTACACCTATAGTTATTGGCCAATTCTTGCAAGTTAATAACGGATCAATAATAGGTGAGATATTAACATATATGAATTCATCAATGTGGTTTAAGCCTGAAGCTCCGAAGTATTCAATCGGACTTATAGTTTATATCATTTTGATTATCTTATTTGCTTATTTTTATACATCAATTACTTTTAACCCGCTTGAGGTTGCTAATAATATGAAGAAGTCGGGCGGTTTCATACCGGGAATAAGACCGGGTAAACCTACCAGCGACTATTTCTCAAAGATATTAAGTTATATAATCATTATAGGTGCTGCAGGACTTATAATAGTATGTATCATCCCTATAATAATTTCAGGATTGTTCAATATCAGTAGGCTTTCGTTTACAGGAACATCTCTGATAATTATTGTCGGTGTAGTCCTTGAGACATTAAAAGCAATTGAATCATTAATGCTTGTAAGAAATTACAGAGGATTCTTATTAGACTAATCATCTTACGAAAAACCACTGGGGTATATTCTTCAGGGGTTTTTCGTGGTTACTAACAAAAATGGGGGAGATACACCATGAAGATTATTATGTTAGGTGCACCGGGTGCCGGAAAAGGTACACAGGCAAAGAGAATTGCAAAAAAGTATAATATACCGCATATATCCACAGGCGATATATTCAGAGCAAATATAAAAGAAGGAACCGAGCTTGGAAAGAGAGCAAAAGAGTATATGGATAAGGGAGAGCTTGTTCCTGACGATATCACTATCGGAATGCTTCTTGACAGGATACATAAAGCGGACTGTAAAGACGGCTTTGTGCTTGACGGTTTCCCAAGGACAATTCCACAGGCAAAGTCCTTGACAGAAGCGTTGTCAAAACTTAATGAGAGTATTGACTATGCTATAAATATAGATGTTCCGGATGAGTCCATCATTACAAGAATGAGCGGCAGAAGAGCATGCTTAAGCTGTGGAAGTACATATCATATAAAGTACTCCGCACCGAAGAAAGAGAATATATGTGATAATTGCGGCAGTGAACTTGTTATCAGAGATGATGACAAGCCGGAGACTGTAAAGAAAAGACTTGATGTATATCATAAGCAGACACAGCCTTTGATAGACTACTATGACAATGAGAAAATACTTGCAAGTGTAGACGGTACAAAGGATATGGAAGAAGTGTTCTTAGATATTATTGCGGTTTTGGGATAGATTGTGAGGATTAAGATGGCGGTAACAATAAAATCTGAAAGGGAAATACAGTTAATGAGAGAGGCCGGTGAAATACTGGCAAAAACTCATGAAGAACTGGAAAAGGCATTGCATGCAGGCATGAGCACATATGAAGTAAACAAAATCGGAGACGAGATAATAAGGTCATACGGTTGTGTTCCTTCATTTTTGAACTACAACGGTTACCCTGCTTCAATATGTGTATCTGTAAATGAAGAAGTGGTACACGGTATTCCGTCAAAGAAAAGAATTTTAAGAGACGGAGATGTAGTAAGTCTGGATGCAGGTGTTATTTGGAAAGGCTACCATTCAGATGCTGCCAGAACCCATATAATAGGCGAAGGAAGCGAAGAGGCAAAGGCGCTTGTAAAGGTAACAAAAGAGTGCTTTTTTGAGGGAATCAAGTACGCGATTGCAGGTAATCACCTTAATGATATCTGTAAGGCTATAGGCACATATGCAAAGGACAGAGGTTACGGTGTTGTAAGAGATTTGGTGGGTCACGGTATAGGCACACATCTTCACGAAGACCCTGAGGTTCCGAATTTTGATATGAAGAGAAAGGGAATCAAATTACAGCCGGGTATGACTCTTGCAATAGAGCCTATGATTACAGCAGGAAGAGACGAAGTGGTATGGCTTGATGATGACTGGACGGTTGTTACAGATGACAACTCGCTTGCGGCACATTATGAAAATACTATTTTGATAACTGACGGTGAGCCTGAGATTCTTTCTTTAAGAAAATTATGATAAATATAGGTGATATCGTAGTATCGATAGCTGGTCATGACAGAGGAGAGTATTATCTGGTCATAGAATGTGACAAAGATTTTATCTATGTTGCGGACGGCAGATTAAAGACTCTTGACAAGCCGAAGAAAAAGAACATAAAGCATGTGAGCAGGCTTGGAAAAAGTGATGAATTTATTGATATTAGAAACAGTGATGATAACTTTAACGACGTTAAGTTAAAATATCTCTTGAAAAATTGGAGGAGTAAATGTCTAAATCAGACGTTATAGAGATTGAGGGAACAGTTGTTGAGAAATTACCTAATGCAATGTTTCAGGTAGAGCTTGAAAACGGACATCAGGTATTGGCACATATCAGCGGCAAACTCAGAATGAACTATATCAGAATTTTGCCGGGTGATAAAGTTACTATTGAATTATCACCGTATGATTTGACAAAGGGTCGAATCATCTGGCGTGATAAATAAAATAAGACCTTGCATATTATACTGCTTAATGGTATAATACTATGGCGTCTTTATTAGTAGCGATGAAAGGAGAGTTACAATGAAGGTCAGATCTTCAGTGAAACCGATTTGCGAAAAATGCAAAATTATTAAGAGAAAAGGTTCCATCAGAGTAATTTGTGAGAACCCAAAGCACAAGCAGAGACAAGGTTGATCTGCATAGGAATAAGGAGGAAGTAGGTAAATGGCTCGTATAGCAGGCGTTGATTTACCAAGAGAAAAGCGTGTTGAGATTGGTTTGACATATATCTATGGTATAGGTCTTACAAGTTCAAGACGTATCTTGAAAGAGGCTAATGTAAATCCTGATACAAGAGTAAAGGATCTTACAGACGATGAAGTAAAAGAGTTGGCACAGGTTATTTCCGATACTCAGATGGTAGAAGGTGATCTTAGAAGAGAGATCGCAATGAACATCAAGAGACTTCAGGAAATAGGTTGTTATCGTGGCATTCGTCATAGAAAGAATCTTCCGGTTCGTGGACAGAAAACTAAGACAAATGCAAGAACACGTAAGGGTCCAAGAAAGACAGTAGCAAACAAGAAGAAATAATAAGTGATACACTTATATTTTTTCGAAAAGTAATTTTCGCTGTATGTTTTAAAAACAGGAGCGTAGTAAAGTTTGAAAAGGTAGGTTAGTTTAATGGCAAAGAATGCGTCCACCAAGAAGGTGACAAAGAAGCGCGTAAAGAAAAACGTTGAACGCGGACAGGCACATATTCAGTCATCATTTAACAATACAATTGTTACATTAACTGATACCCAGGGTAATGCAATATCATGGGCAAGTGCCGGTGGTCTAGGATTTAGAGGTTCAAAGAAATCTACTCCATATGCGGCATCTATGGCTGCAGAAACTGCTGCAAAGGCAGCTTTAGTACATGGCTTAAAATCAGTAGATGTTATGGTGAAGGGACCAGGTTCAGGTCGTGAGGCTGCGATCCGTGCTCTTTCCGCATGTGGTATTGAAGTAACAAGTATCAAGGATGTAACACCTGTTCCACATAATGGATGTCGTCCACCAAAACGCAGAAGAGTCTAATAGGAGGTACTAAAAGTGGCAATTAATAGAGTTCCCGTTCTTAAAAGATGCAGATCACTTGGCCTTGAGCCTGGTTTTCTGGGAATAGATAAAAAGTCTAACAGAGATACAAAAAGGGCAGGCCGTAAGCTTAGTGAGTACGGTATGCAGCTTAGAGAAAAGCAGAAAGCAAAGTTCATCTACGGCATATTGGAGAAGCCGTTCAGAAACTATTATGCTAAGGCTGAGAGAATGAAAGGTCAGGTTGGTGAGAACCTTATGATTCTCTTGGAGAGAAGACTTGACAATGTTGTTTTCCGTATGGGATTCGGAAGAACCAGAAAGGAAACAAGACAGATTGTAGATCATAAGCATGTTTTAGTAAACGGCAAATGTGTAAATATTCCGTCTTATCTTGTAAAGGCAGGCGATGTTATCGAGATTAAGGAGAAGGCAAAATCTTCTGCAAGATATAAGGAAGTTGTAGAGTCAACAGCCGGAAGAATCGTACCGGCTTGGATTGATGCAGATCTTGAAAATTTAAAAGGTACTGTAAAGAGCCTTCCTACAAGAGAAGAAATTGATGTTCCTGTAGACGAACTTCTTATCGTTGAGTTGTACTCTAAGTAATAGGAATCTTAACAGCTGATACTTATTTTCGTATCAGCTGATTTGCTAATAGTAGAAATATAGCCTGAATATCGGCCGCGGCTCGGTTTTGTCAGGCATTGGCATAGTTTATCTAAAAGGAGGGACATTCGTGTTCGATTTTGAGAAACCAAATATTGAGATTGCAGAGATTTCCGAGGATAAGAAGTTCGGCAGATTCATATGTGAACCACTGGAGAGAGGTTATGGAACAACTTTAGGTAATTCCCTAAGGAGAATCATGCTCTCATCCCTCCCAGGATCAGCTGTCAGTCAGGTTAAGATTGACGGTGTGTTACATGAATTTTCTTCTATACCGGGAGTAAAGGAAGATGTAACAGAGATCATAATGAATATAAAAAGCTTGGCGATCAAGAATTCAGCTGAAGACGGTGAGCCTAAGGTTGCTTATATAGATTTTGATGGTGAGGGAGTTATCACTGCAGAAGATATTCAGTGTGATCCATGTATAGAAATCATTAACAAAGACCAGGTTATTGCAACAGTTTCAGAAGGCAAGTTCTATATGGAATTGACAATAACAAACGGTAGAGGTTATGTAAGTTCAGATAAAAACAAGGGAGAGGATACTCCTATAGGCGTTATAGCAATTGATTCTATATACACACCTGTAGAGAGAGTAAATCTCCGTGTTGAAAATACTCGTGTAGGTCAGATGACAGACTTTGACAAGTTGACGCTTGATGTTACTACAAACGGTACATTAGCACCGGATGAGGCGGTAAGTTTGGCTGCCAAAGTTTTGAGTGAGCACCTTAATCTGTTTATAGATTTGTCTGACAATGCTAAAACTGTTGATGTAATGGTAGAAAAAGCAGAGGATGACAAGGAAAAAGTTCTGGAGATGAATATAGATGAACTTGAGTTGTCGGTTAGATCCTATAACTGTTTGAAGAGAGCAGGAATCAATACAGTTGAGGAATTGTGTTCACGTACACCGGATGATATGATGAAGGTCAGAAATCTGGGTAGAAAATCATTAGAAGAGGTTCTTCAGAAGCTTGAAGAGCTCGGTCTTCACCTTCGTGAGAGCGAAGAATCATAAAAAAGAATAATAGACATATATAGTAAGTCCAATGTTAGCATATATATGTTTCCTATGGAGGAGAAAAAATGGCAAAGTATAGAAAACTTTCAAAGACATCCAGTCAGAGAAAAGCATTATTAAGAAATCAGGTTACAGCACTTTTACAGCATGGTAAGATTGTTACAACAGAGGCAAGAGCAAAAGAGATCAGAAAGATCGTTGAGCCGCTTATAGCATTGGCTGTTAAGGAGAAGGATAACTTCGAACTTGTAAAGGTAAATGCAAAGGTTGCAAGAAAAGATGCAAACGGTAAGAGAGTAAAAGAGGTTGTAGACGGCAAGAAAGTTACCGTTTATGATGAGGTAGAGAAGGAGATCAAGAAAGATAAGCCTTCGAGACTTCATGCAAGAAGCAAAATCAATGCTGTAGTTTATGTTCCTACAGAGGTTCCTGCAAAGGGCGCTGCTAAGAAGAAGAACACAAAGTCACTTGACCTTGCAAAGAAGCTTTTCGATGAGTACGGTCCTAAGTATGCAGATCGTAACGGTGGATACACAAGAATAGTTAAGATCGGTCTTCGTAAGGGCGATGCAGCTATGGAAGTTTTACTTGAGTTAGTATAATCTTAAACATAAAATGATAGCAGTCAATGACTGCTATTTTTTTCATCATAATGAAGTTATAGCTTTAGAATAAAGCTTAACTACCATTGACTGTTACAGGAGCTTTTTATGATAGAGAAAAAACTTAGAGGATATATCCTACCAAATATTTTAGCGACAACAGGTACATCATGCTATGTATTGGCAGACACATTGTTCATATCCTTAGCTGAAGGAGCCAATGGAATAACAGGTTTGAATTTGGTACTGCCTATATTTGCAATAACCTATTCGATAGGTGCAATGATAGGAATAGGGTCTGCAACAAAATATGCACTCTTAAAGTCACTTGGCGAAAAAGAAGAGGCGGATAAATACTTTTCAAACTCGTTTATATTTACATTACTATGCAGTCTGTTCTTTTTGATGCTTGGAATATTTGTTCCGGATGTGGTATTAAGACTGATGGGTGCGGATGATGTGATAGAAGCGGTAACACATTCGTATATGAGAGTGATACTCTGTTTCTCACCTTTCTTTATGCTCAACTTCACATTTACAGCATTTGTAAGAAACGATAATGCGCCGAAGACGGCAATGGCGGCAACACTGCTTAGCGGAGTGTTCAATATCATATTTGACTATATATTGATGTTTCCGCTTGGGCTCGGTATGCTCGGTGCGGCACTTGCAACAGGATTTTCACCTGTTGTAAGTATGTCTATATGTATGACACATTATCTTTCAAAGAAAAACAGTATACGTTTTGAACTCGTTTTGCCTTCAATCAAAAGATTTATATCAGCTTGCAGTCTGGGTGTAGTGGCATTTGTAGGCGAGATATCAAACGGTATAATAACCATTGTATTTAACTTTATACTGCTTAATCTCGTCGGAAATATAGCGGTTGCAGCCTATGGAGTAATTGCAAATACGGCACTTGTGGGAGTGGCGATGTTAAACGGAGTTTCGCAGGGCTTACAGCCTGTAGCAAGTGAGACCTACGGCAGAGCTGAGAAAAAAGACCTGAAAAAAGTACATATATATTCACTTACAGTCGCTATGATTATAGCATTGACTTTGGTAATTTCGGTACTTGTATTTGCGCCGGTCATTATAGAGGCGTTTAACAGTGAAAAGTCGGATATATTGGCAAAATATGCAATACCGGGTATCAGAATTTACTTTATCGGCTTTATACCTGCTGCATTCAATATCATTACGGCAGGATTTTATTCTGCAACGGGCAGAGGAAAAGAGTCCTCGCTTATAGCAATATCAAGAGGTATAGTGGCAGTGATTGTATTTGCACTTATCTTGTCACGCTTTTTCGGAGTTGTGGGAGTGTGGAGTTCATTTTTTGCTGCTGAAATATTTACCGCAATATTATGTATAGTTCTTATGAAAAAGACTTCTTAAAAAATGTATAAAAGCATGTAATAATATTGACAAACCGCCAAAAAGGATTTACATTGTATACAGATGCTCCTAACAAGGAAGAGACTCTGACTTGAAAGGTGGTTTGTGAATGTATAAGATTGTGCAAAGGCACATTTATTTGAGTACCCAAAGCCACCGTGGCTTTGGGCTTTTTTAATACAAAAATCTATTATTTTTAAAGGGGAAATATGGATAACAGAGTAGCATTGATGGCAATAATCGTTGAAGACAGAGATTCTGTAAAAGAACTGAACGATTTATTGCATGAGTACGGAGATTATATTATCGGAAGGATGGGAATACCATATCACAAAAGAAACATAAGTGTGTTGTCGGTTGCTCTTGACGCACCCAATAATGTGATTTCAAGTCTTTCAGGTAAAATCGGAAAATTATCCGGAGTAAGTATAAAAACTGCTTATTCAAATGTGGGTGATGCCAATGGCTAAAGATATAACACTGTATAAGACAAAATTTAAGGACACTGAATATGACAGACATGTTGAGATTGACAAAAGTATCGCTCTGATAGATAAACTTGAAAGAGAAAGAAGTCTTGGCCCTAAAGAATATAAATATCTTGTTGAGAATTTGAATGAAGAGGTATTTGAATATATCAGTAAAAAGGCAAGAGTACTTGGGGACGAAAACTACGGAAAAGATATCTACCTTCGAGGACTTATCGAAATCAGCAATATATGCAAGAATGACTGCTACTACTGCGGAATAAGGCATTCAAACAAAAACTGTGACCGCTACAGACTCTCAGATGAAGAGATAATTGAATGTGCGGATGAAGGATACAGGCTCGGTTACAGAACCTTCGTGATGCAGGGAGGTGAAGACGGAAAGTTTGAGCCGGAATATATATGCTCTATTGTAAGGAAAGTCAAAGAAAAGTATAAGGATGTTGCGGTGACACTTTCTTTGGGAGAATACGAAAGAGATGAGTACCAAAAGATGTTTAATGCAGGTGCGGACAGGTATCTTTTAAGACATGAGACTGCGGACAAGGAGCACTATGAAAAGCTGCATCCGAAACAGATGTCATTTGAGCACAGGATGAAATGCCTACAGGACCTTAAGGAGATAGGATTTCAGGTAGGTTGCGGATTTATGGTGGGCTCGCCGTATCAAACTTCCACCACACTGGCAAAGGACCTTAAGTTTATAGAAGAGTTCGGTCCGCATATGTGTGGAATAGGTCCTTTTATCCCACATCATGATACCGCATTTAAAGATGAGAAAAGCGGAAGTATACAGATGACACTGTTTCTTATAGCGATACTTAGGATAATGAGACCGAAGATGTTGATACCTGCTACAACATCACTGAGTACTCTTGATAATCTGGGCAGAGAAAAGGGAATACTGGCAGGTGCAAATGTGGTGATGCCTAATCTTTCACCGCTGAAGACAAGAAAAAAATATGAGCTATATGACGGAAAGGTATGTACAGGAGATGAAGCCGCTCACTGCATCGGATGTATTACCAACAGAATCAATAATATAGGTTATGAAGTTGCAAAGGTAAGAGGAGATAGTAAATGTTTAAGTACGATGTAAAATCAAAAAAAGCCGAAGAGTTTATAAACCATGAAGAAATATTGGAAACACTCAAGTTTGCCGAGGAAAATAAAAACAATATTCCTTTGATAGAAAAATACCTTGAAAAAGCAAGGCCGAAAAAAACGGATAAAGGTATTATAGCCGAGGGACTTACTCACAGAGAGGCATCGGTACTGCTTGCCTGTGAGGACAAGGAAATCATAGAAAAGATTTATGCACTGGCAGGTGAGATAAAGCAGACATTCTACGGCAACAGAATAGTAATGTTTGCGCCGCTGTATTTGTCAAACTACTGTGTAAACGGATGTGTATACTGTCCATATCATGCCAAGAACAAGCATATCGCAAGAAAGAAACTGACACAGGAAGAGATAAAGAATGAAGTTATCGCACTTCAGGATATGGGACATAAGAGACTTGCAATAGAGTCGGGTGAGGACCCTATAAACAGCCCTATTGAGTATATACTTGAGTCTTTAAAGACAATATACAGTATCAAGCATAAAAACGGCGCTATAAGAAGAGCAAATGTAAATATTGCGGCTACTACAGTGGAAAATTATAAAAAGCTTCATGATGCGGGTATCGGAACTTATATACTTTTCCAGGAGACATATAACAAGGAATCTTATGAGAGCCTTCACCCTACAGGACCGAAGCATAACTATATATACCATACCGAGGCTATGGACAGAGCGATGGAGGGCGGTATTGACGATGTAGGACTTGGAGTATTGTTCGGGCTTGAGTCTTACAGATATGAGTTTGCAGGGCTTTTAATGCACGCGGAACACCTTGAAGCCGCTTTCGGTGTAGGACCTCATACTATAAGTGTACCGAGAATCAAAAAGGCCGACGATATAGATCCTGAGACCTTTGACAACGGACTTGATGACGATACCTTTGAAAAGATTATCGCATGTATAAGAATAGCTGTTCCTTATACCGGAATGATTATTTCCACCAGAGAGAGCCAAAAGGTAAGAGAGAGAGCATTGAAGGTAGGTATTTCACAGATAAGCGGCGCTTCAAGAACTTCAGTCGGAGGATATACCGAGGAAATCAGACCTACAGATTCCGAGCAGTTTGACGTATCCGACCAAAGAACTTTGGATGAGGTGGTGGATTGGCTTATGCAGATGGGACACATTCCTTCATTTTGTACAGCCTGCTACAGAGAGGGCAGAACAGGTGACAGATTTATGAGCCTGTGCAAGAGCGGACAGATTATAAATTGCTGCCATCCTAATGCGCTGATGACTTTAAGTGAGTATATGACAGACTACGCATCTAAAGATACCAAGGATGACGGAATGAAGATGATAAAGTCCGAGCTTGAGAAGATAAGCAACCCTGTGGTAAAGCAAAAGGCTACACAGTATATAAGTGAAATAGAGACTACAAATGCAAGGGATTTCAGGTTCTAGTATGAGCGGTTTGAATATGAATACCACTCCTGTCGGAGAGAGAGCAAGTATAGTGATATTCGGATGCTGTAATGCAGGAAAATCAAGCCTTATAAATGCAATCACCTCACAGAATATAGCGATAGTCTCTGATATAAGGGGTACCACTACAGACCCTGTAAAAAAGACTATGGAGCTTTTACCTTTCGGTCCTGTGGTAATTACAGATACTCCGGGACTTGACGATAAAAGCACACTTGGCACACTTAGAGTTGAAAAAAGCCTTGATTATATAAATCAGGCGGATTTGATACTCTTTGTAGTAGATGCAAGCAGAGAAGCTACTTCTGATGAGCTGATATTTTTAGATAAGATAAAGTCAAGTGATAAAAAATATCTTATAGTCGGAAACAAATGTGATTGTGAAATTATAAAAAATAATATTAATGTTGATATATATGTTTCCGCGCTGAAAAACACTAATATAGATAAGCTTAAAAATATGATGTCACAGATATTGTCTGAAGGTAAGAAGGAAAAGTCCATCTTAGGCAATATGATGAAGGAAAAAGATATAATACTTTTGGTGACTCCTATAGATACTTCAGCTCCTAAGGGAAGACTTATATTGCCGCAGCAGCAGGTAATAAGAGAGATACTTGACAGACACGGCATTGCGATTGAAGTGCAGGTAAATGAGATAAAAGACGCCTTGGAAAGAATAGGAAATATTTCACTTGTGATATGTGACTCACAAGTATTTAAAGAGGTTGATGAGGCGATACCTGAAGATATTCCGCTTACATCATTTTCCATAATATTTGCCAACTACAAAGGAGCTTTGCAAAGCTTATATAATGCGGCCAAAGTACTGGATACGCTGAAAAAAGGCGACAGAATACTGATAAGTGAGGGTTGTACACACCACCGCCAGTGTGAAGATATCGGAAGTGTGAAGATACCGAGGCTTGTAAGAAAACATACAGGACTTTTTGATGAAGACGATCTTATTTTTGAGTTCAGCACCGGAGGAGAGTTCCCTAAGGATGTATCAATGTACAAGCTGATAATACACTGCGGTGCATGTATGTTGAATGAGAATCAGATGAAGACGAGGATGAAATTTGCAAAGGAAAGAGAAATTCCTATGACAAACTACGGTATAGCTATAGCATATATGAACGGTATACTTAAAAGAGCTATGAAGCCTCTAAAAAATATATAAAATTGCCCCTTGCAGTTAAGGCTGCAGGGGTATTTTATCTTAGACTTAACAGTGATACCGAGTCTTCATCTCTAAACTGGAGTGAAATCTCAGTAAGTTCATCAGGAGTTTCATTCATATCTCTGCTCATCCAAAATATCAAATTGTTGTATATTCCGCCGATGATATAGGAAAGCTCATATTGCTTTGTCAGCGGAAATTCAATCGCAAGTTCGCTGAATTGAAATCTTTTTGAAAGCACCTCCAAAAGCAGTGAAGAAAGATTTGAACGATAAATAAGCAAGACTTCTTTCTTATAATTATAAAAAGCCATATATATCGAATGAATATACAGTGTAAAGTCTATACTTGACAGATTTGTAAAGCCGTCAAGAGACTCCTTCAAAACCATATCAAAAAAGAATGATATGATGTCTTCTTTTGATTTAAAATGTCTGTAGTATGATGAACGGTCCACTTCAGCTTTTTTGGCAATCTCACCTATTGAAATCTTTGTATAGTCTTTTTCAAGCATCAATTCAAGCAAAGCGGAACACATATATCCCATCATCATTTCAGTTGTAGTATTTTTTCGTCTCATATACCTCTCCATAGCAAAAATACACCGACATTATAATAGGAAAAAAAATAAAAGGCAATATATATCAGATATTTAGAGATATATATTGCCTTAAAACGAACTATGAAATAAAGTTTATAAAGTTAAAGGATTAGTCTTCTTTTTTCTTAAGACCGATTGTGGCAAATGCCATACCTACAACAGAACCGAAAAGTACGATTACATTTCTTGCAATATCGGATGCATCGGCGGTCTTTGGAACTGAGAATCTGCTCTTTGTCTGCTTATGTGAAGAAGGACCCTGTGGAGCAGGAACTCTTGTAACATTACCTGCCGTATTCTGATTGTTACCGTTTGAAGCAGGAGTAGCAGGAGTCTGAGCAGGTGTAGTAGCAGGAGATGAGTAGCTGCTGCCGTTTACACTTCTTCTTGAGCCTGAACTGCCTGATCCGCCGCCTGAGCTTCTGTGTCTGCTGTTGGAATTTGTAGCTATTATAACATCTGTCTCTTTCTTCTCAGGAGTTGTAGGATTTACAACAGGGTTTGAAGGAGTTGCAGGTCTCGGGTTTGAAGGTGTTGCACTAGCTGCAGGTGTTTGTGCCGCATTTCTTACACTGTTTATAATAAAGATAAACTGTGCATTTGAGTGCTTAGCTTTTCTTCTTACATAGATTGCATCGTTTTCACCGAGGTTTTGGATGCTCTTTCCTGCAGGAAGATTAAGTGTAAAGTTGCCCGAAGCGTCTGCTGTAGCGCTTGCATTTGAAAGAGCTACGATATTTGCACTTGCATTGAAGATGCTGTTTGCCATAGCTGTTGTAATAGAACCGCTTGTCTGTGTGGCAACAGTGTACTCATATGTGTAGTCGTTTAAGCTCTGTGCAACGGAGTTGTTGTAAAGTGAACCGCCTGTTACCTTTGCCGAAAGTGTTGTAGCACCTACTGTAGGGAACTCAACGCTGATCTGTGTATCATTGTTTACAATCTTATTTGCCATAACGGATAAAGTATTTGAACCTACAGTTGATGTAACATTTATACCCATCTGCTCAGAGTTATGGAATCTTGTCTGCCAGTTTGCAGGAAGCTGGAAGCTGAATCCTGTCCAAGCGCCTGTGCTGCCTGTCCATATAAGAGGAAGGTTTGTAAGTACGGCGGCAGGAGAAGAGTTTCTTGTGTCAGGATATATGTCAACAGCCGTACTTGCCTTTACAGCGTCGCTTACGCCTGCACCTTCAAGTGTTACGGTAACGGTATTTCCTGAAATGGTAACGGCGTCGGTATTAGGAATGGCGTGTCCCTGTGCTACCGCCGGGTCTGTAGCAAAAGCGCCTGCAAAAACATTGATTGTAGGTATTGCTGTAGTTGATATAATCGGTGTAGCCAATGCAAGTGAAAGGGCAACTGCAACGGCTCTCTTATTAAAACTTAATTTCATAATATTTTCTCCTTGTTTTTGTAACTTATTTAATATGCTTGTATTATATAATATTTTTGAAAGACTAAATAAAAAAGGTACAGATTGCGTTAATTGAGGTATAAACTGCGTTAAATTTGAAAATATTACGGGAATCTTACATTTTTTATCTTTTTTTTATAACAAGATTAGGATATAATAAAAGAACTAGTGCAAGTTTACTATTCAATATTAGGGGGAAATATGGTAAAGAACAAGAATGCATTTGGAGTCATGATGTTAATGATGGCGGCAATTATATGGGGATCCGCTTTTTCCGCTCAAAGTATAGGTGCAAGATATGTGAATGCTTATACATTTCTTGCAATAAGAAGTTGGATATCCTTTATCGCCATGATTCCTGTAGTGTGTTTTTTTAAGAAGAAAAAGTCCGGGGATGAAAAGACAAAGGACAAATCTTATAAAAGGACATTATTTATTGCAAGTCTATGCTCGGGATTTTTTTTGTTTTTTGCAAGTGCAATGCAGCAGATAGGTATAAAAGAGTCAAATGCATCAAAAGCAGGTTTTATTACAGCACTTTATGTTATCCTGGTTCCTATTATCTCTATTATATTTTTTAAGGCAAAAGAAGGAATCAGACTTTGGATAAGTGTAGTACTCAGTATAATAGGAATGTTCTTACTCTGTATACACGGAGGGATCAGCTTACAATACGGAGATGCTATACTCTTATTTTGTGCCCTTTTGTTTGCTTTGCAGATAATTACAGTAGGACATTTTGTAAAAAAGGTGGACGTACTTGACCTTTCCATCTTTCAATTCTTTGTAGTGGCGTGTTTTTCAAGTGTTGTGATGATTGTTGTTGAAAAGCCGCCTGTTGATATGATAATGAAAGCTCTGCCGGCTCTTTTATATGTAGGAGTTTTAAGCGGAGCCTGCGGATATACTTTACAAAATGTGGGGCAACTGTATGTAAGACCGAGTATTGCAAGCCTGCTTATGAGTCTTGAAAGTGTGTTCAGTGCGGTTTTTGCATGGATAATACTTGGTGAAGTACTTGGAGGTCGTGAGCTTATAGGAGCAATAATGATGTTTGTCGCTATTATAGTGGCACAGCTGCCTACAAAAGGGGATGAATGATGGATATTTATGATTTGATAAAGAATGAAGACAGGATATCTTTTATAGGTATGTGTAAAAATGCCGGTAAGACTACGGTACTTAACGAGGTGATAAAGAGTGTACATAACAGAGGCGAAAATATACTGCTTACTTCTATAGGAAGAGACGGTGAGGAACTTGACCTTGTCACCAATACCAAGAAGCCTGAAATATATATTTATAAAGATGACTATATTGCGACGGCAAGAAATCTGATAAAATACTGTGATATAACCAAGGAAATAGTGGAAAGCACAGGTATATACACTCCTATGGGAGAGATAATAATAATAAAGGCGTTAAGTGACGGGTATGTGCAGATAGCCGGACCGTCCATTGCAACTCAGATGGCTAAGGTGTGTGAAAGTTTCAAAGGCTACAGTGACGGAAAGATTTTGATAGACGGAGCATTGGAAAGAAAGAGCATTGCTACAGGCAAGGTCAGCAATGTGGCAATACTTTCAAGCGGCGCCTCATACAGTGTGGATATAGAAAAGACGGTCAGAGACACTATATTTACATCAATGCTTTTTTCACTTCCGGAGTATAAGTTTAACCTGCCGGATGATTTCAACAAAGAAAATTACAGTGATAAGTATTATATAATAGAAGAAAATCATCTGAAGGAAAATAGCGAAAAGATAGATTTAAAGGAAATATGGGCTAAGGAGAGTGAAATAGAGAGTGTATTTGTAAACGGTGCTCTGACCGATGCCATGATAAAACCGCTGCTGCTCTCAAATGCAAAGCTTGAGGGGAAGAGATTGGTATTTTTTGACGGTTCACGAATATTGATAAATTATGAAAACTTTGAAAAACTCATACAAAGAGGTATGATATTTTCATGTATTGAAAGAATAAATATTTTAGCAATAACGATAAATCCTTTTTCGGCGTACGGAAATCATTACGATGCGGGGGAGTTCTTAGAAAGAATGAAAAAATATACAAAATTGCCGGTTATAAATATTGCGGAAAAATATAGGGGGTAAAGATGGATTTTTGGCAAAGAGAAAATATAGGTTTTGAATTCATAAAGGGCAAAATGTTGCCTGCCACACCTTTCGGAGCCGAGCTTGTAAAGAGTATAAGACCTTTTGGAAAAGATGAGAGAGATATTTTGGAGACTGAATTAAGTAATTTAAATAAGCTTTCTTTAAATTATGAAGAGGTAAAATCCGATATCAATGCAATAAGAAGAATATTTATGCAGATGAAGGATGTAAGGGGTTCTATAAAGTTCGGAAGAGACAATACACTTTCAGATATAGAACTGTTTGAGATAAAGATATTGCTTATGCAACTTGAAAAGCTGAAACCGATTGTTGAAAGAGTAGTGGATGAACTTGGACTTGACGGCTTTTTCATAGAGCCTGTAAGTATGGCGGTGGATATACTTGACCCTGACGGCAGGAGGATACCTACTTTTTCAATATATGATGAATATTCGGATGCTTTAAGAGAAATCCGAAAGAAAAAGCGTGATATAGAATTAAGGATGCAAAGTGATGAGGCTTTGTTTGATGAGCTTAAGGATAAGAGACTTTATATTACTGTAGAAGAAGAGAAGGAAGAAAGAAGGATAAGAGAAGAACTTTCAATAAAGTTAAGGCCGTATTTTGATACCGTAATAAAGAATATAGATGTTGTTGCAAGACTTGATTTGCTCATAGAAAAGCACCGTGTATCAAAGCTTTATCCTTCATGCCTGCCACAAATTACAAAAGACGCTCTTACATTGAAAGAAACAATAAATCCTTATATATGTGATATTTTGGAGAGCAAGAGACTTAAGTTTACACCTGTAAGTATAGAGATGGGGCTTGGAACTACGGTACTTACAGGTGCAAACATGGGAGGAAAGAGCGTTACTCTAAAGACTGTGGCGCTGAACACATATCTTGCACTTTGCGGATTTTTCGTATATGCAGACAGTGCAAGTATTCCCGCTTTTGACGAGATAATTATGATATCGGAGGAGTCACAGTCTGTAGCAAAGGGTCTTTCAAGCTTCGGTGCACAGATTGTGGAACTTAAGAATCTTTTAAACGAAATAGAAAATAAATTTGTCTTTGCAATTTTGGACGAGTTTGCAAGAGGAACCAATCCGAAAGAGGGCGAGAGTCTGGTAAGGGGGCTTGTAGCACTCCTCAATACAAAGAAAACTGTAAGCCTTTTGGTAACTCATTTTGACCATGTGGCTGAGCTTTCAAAGAGTCACTACCAGGTCAGAGGCTTACAGGGAGTATCGGAGGATAAGATTTCCTCCTCACTTCTTACAAAGTCCGATGACGATGCAAAGATTACCGCCATCTCCGGGTTTATGAATTACGGTATCTTTAAGGTGGACAAAGATGCCAAGCCGCCAAAAGAGGCGCTTATGATTTGCAGACTTTTGGGGCTGCAAGATGAACTTTTAGATATACTATAATAGAAAGGCCGGGTTATGCCACTTACTGTTAGGGACATCATTGAGAACAATTTTTTTCCGGGTACCGAACTTATAACAGGAAGAGAGAGTGCCGGAAATATAATCAGTTGGGTAAACGTACAGGAGATACTTGATTCTGTAGATATGGTAGGCAGCGGTGAACTGCTTATAACAACAGGATTTGATCTGGCGGATTATACCAGATATTTTAATTTGATAAAGAGACTGAAGGCAAAGGGAGTTGTCGGACTTATGGTGCAGACAGGCTACTATGTGGACAGTATACCTGTATACATATTGGAGTCGGCCAGAAAGTATAAGTTTCCGGTACTTGAGCTGCCTGCAAGTTTTTCATTTTCAGAAGTTTTAAAGACTCTTATAAGTGAGATAAACAGAGAGTCGGTTATAGGCAATCAAAGCTATTTGGATTTCAACTATTTTTATCCAAGGCTTAAGAAAAAGCTTGGTGAGAGCCTTGAAAGAGGCATAGGAAGTGACAATATTATAGCTGTTTTGGCTGTTTCTGCAGTCAATGTATACAATGAGGTGGGACCTGATGTAGAAGAAGCGTTTGAAAATATAAAATCATTGTCTGTAATCAGCTGTGATACATATATCGGACATTATGAAAAAGATGTACAGATGACATTTTGTCTCGGATTTGAAAATGCTACCAAACTCAGAGATTTGATGGATGAGGTACAGGTGGTACTTATAAGACTTTCAAACAAGATAGGATTGAATTTATTTGCTACAGCCGATATAGTTGATGACAACAATCTTGAAAACTGCATCAAACACTGTATGGAAGCATTACAGACCTTGCACAGTATCAGAGCTATCAGAGGTACCTGTATGTATGAGCATATGACATTTTTGAAAAAATTGTATTCAATATACAGAACAAATACACTTTATTCAAAGGAAAATAAGGTGCTCAGGCTTCTACTTGACAAGGACAGAGAATCCGACAGTGACTATATAAAGACTGTAAGGTTTTTTCTTGAAGAAAACGGTAATGTTACAAGGGCTGCAAAGCGACTTTTTGTCCATAGGCATACCTTGATAAACAGAATGGATGCTATAAAAGATATTACCGGATTCAACTTTGACGACTACTATGAGAGACTTGATTTGTCGTTGGCACTTATGTTAAATGATTACTTTGATTAGAATAAAGATATGGATGAGATAATACTGAATATATTTTTCATTCATATCTTTTTTATTATGCAATGTATTCAATGAAATATTATAGTTTTGGTATAAAATAGGCATTTATAAAGTTTGCCAATCTACAGTACTGTATGGAATGATATGTGCATATCGTATACGAGATATGGATTTCAGTGTAGTAAAATAATAAAGTATTATAATCCAAGTTAAAATATCATAGTAAATTCAAATATAAAAAACCTCTATATAAAGGGTCTAAATATACGATATATACATTTTGTCCACTAACTTGTATTTTTTTATATACATTTAGTCAGTCCCCAATTTCTTAAGTTTATTGTAGAATATTTACATAAAAAAAGAGATGAGTACGGCTTATCTATGTAAGGAGGAAACATGGTTAAATCAACTATTAGGCTTCGTATGAGTGCTCATGATGCTCACTACGGCGGTGAGTTGGTAGACGGAGCAAGAATGTTGGGATTATTCGGAGATGTAGCAACCGAACTTTTGATCATCAATGACGGTGATGAGGGTCTTTTTAAGGCTTATGACAGCGTAGAGTTTTTGGCACCTGTTCATGCGGGAGATTTTATTGAGGCGACAGGTGAGATCGTTTCTGTAGGAAACACATCAAGAAAGATGGTATTTGAGGCAAGAAAGGTGATTACACCGAGAACGGATATTAATGATTCCGCATGTGACGTATTAAAAGAGCCTGTAGTGGTATGCAGAGCAAGCGGAACCTGCGTAGTACTTAAAGACAGACAGAGAAACAAGTAGGCAAATATGGAAAAACTTATTATTACAGCATGTATATGCGGTGCTGAAGTTACAAAGGAGCAAAATCCTAATGTACCTTATACGGTGGAAGAAATCGTAAGAGAAGCAAAATCCGCTTATGATGCGGGTGCGGCTATCATACATCTTCATGTAAGAGAAGATGACGGAACACCTACACAGAGTGCGGACAGATTCAAAGAATGTATTGATGCTATAAGAAAAGAGTTGCCGGATGTTATTATACAGCCTTCTACAGGCGGTGCGGTAGGTATGAGCAATGAAGAGAGACTTGCACCGATTGATCTTAACCCTGAGATGGCAACACTTGACTGCGGAACCTGCAATTTCGGCGGTGACGAAATCTTTGTCAATACTGAAAATATGATTGTGGATTTTGCAAAGAAGATGAATGAACACAATGTAAAGCCTGAGATCGAAGTATTTGATAAGGGTATGGTGGATATGGCGATTCGTCTTCACAAAAAGGGCTTTATAAAAGCTCCTATGCATTTTGATTTCGTAATGGGCGTAAACGGCGGTATTTCGGGAACACCGAGAGATTTATTATTTATGGCGGAGAGCATACCGCAGGGATCAACATGGACCGCTTCAGGAGTCGGAAGAGCGGAATTTCCGATGGTGACAATGGCTATTCTTATGGGCGGACATGCAAGAGTAGGATTTGAGGACAATATATATCTTAGCAAGGGCGTAATGGCAAAGTCAAACGGAGAGCTGGTTGAGAAGGTCGTGAGACTGGCAAAGGAACTTGGCAGAGAAATAGCTACGCCGGATGAAGCAAGAACAATACTTGGTTTAAAATAGATTGGAGGAAGTATGTTAAAGGGAAATAAGTACGGTATTCACAGAGTTATTGAACCGCAAGGGGTTTTGACACAGGCTGCAAAGAAAATCGACAATGATATGACAAAGAGATATTCAAATGAGATTATCTGTGACGTTATTTCATTAAATATCGATTCGGCTTCATTTACACAGATTGAGGAAGCTTGCAATAAGGATACTGAAAAGATCGGACAGATGATCCTTGATATCGTAAATGAGAGAGGAAAAATGCAAAATCCTGTAACAGGTTCAGGCGGAATGTTTATCGGAACCGTAAGCTATATCGGTGAGGAGCTTAAGACGGATATTAAGGTCGGTGATAAGATTGCATCTTTGGTATCACTTTCTATGACACCTTTAAAGATTGACAAGATCAAAGCTATTCATCCTGAGATAGACAGAGTGGACATTGACGGTCAGGCAGTATTATTTGAGAGCGCACTATATGCAAAGCTTCCTGATGATTTACCTGAGCCTCTTGCACTTGCAGCACTTGATGTAGCCGGAGCACCTGCTCAAACAGCAAAGCTTGTTCAGTCCGGACAGAGCGTATTGGTACTTGGCGGAGCAGGAAAGAGCGGAATGCTTGTTTGCTACGAAGCTATGAAGAGAGTAGGACCTACAGGTAAGGTAGTGGCTATGGACTACAGCAAAGAAGGTGTGGAAGAACTTAAGAAGATGGGACTTTGCCATGAAGCATTCCAGGCAAGTGCCGCACTTCCTGTAGATGTACTTGAGAAAGCTTTGGAGCTTAATGACGGAAAAGAATATGATGTTTCAATATGCTGTGTAAATGTAAACAACTGTGAGATGAGTGCAATCCTTCCTGTTCGTGACGGCGGATGTGTATACTTCTTCTCAATGGCTACAAGCTTTACAAAGGCTGCACTCGGAGCAGAGGGCGTAGGTAAAGATATCGATATGATTATCGGAAACGGATATACAAAGGGACATGATGTTATAACATTACAGGAGATTCGTGAAAATCCTGCAATCAGAGAAGTATTCGAGAAAAAGTACGTTTAATATACATAAGTAAGGGGAATCAAATGAGAAATAGTAGAGAAAACGGTTTATTCGTAGACGTTCCGGACAACGAGTGGAATGACTGGAAATGGCAACTTAGAAACAGAATCACAAATGTAGAGAGTTTAAAGAAGTACGTAAAGCTTACCGAGAAGGAAGAAGAAGGTGTAAAGAGATGCCTTGAGAACTTAAGAATGGCTATCACACCATATTATCTTTCACTTATAGATCTTGATGATGAGAACGATCCTGTAAGAAAGCAGGCAATACCTACTGTGTCCGAGCTTCATATAGCTGATGCGGACCTTGCAGATCCTTTACATGAGGATACCGATTCACCTGTTCACGGACTTACACACAGATATCCGGACAGAGTATTATTCCTTGTAACAGATCAGTGCTCAATGTATTGCAGACACTGTACAAGAAGAAGATTTGCAGGACAAAACGATACCAGCGTGCCGACATCACAGGTGGATGCATGTATTGACTATATCAGAAGACATCCTGAGGTAAGAGACGTACTTCTTTCAGGCGGTGATGCACTTCTTATCAGCGATGAAAAGCTTGAGTACATCATATCGGAGCTTAGAAAAATAGATCACGTTGAGATTGTAAGAATCGGTTCAAGAACACCTGTTGTTATGCCGCAAAGAATTACACCTGAGCTTGTAAATATGCTTAAGAAATATCATCCGATTTGGCTCAATACACATTTCAATCATCCTAGCGAGATTACAAAAGAATCTGCAGAAGCTTGTGCAAGACTTGCAGATGCAGGTATCCCTTTAGGAAATCAGACAGTTCTTTTAGCAGGCGTAAATGACTGTGTACATGTAATGACAGATTTGGTTCATGAGCTTGTAAAGATCAGAGTAAGACCTTACTACATCTATCAGTGTGACCTTTCACAGGGACTTGAGCACTTCAGAACGCCGGTTTCAAAGGGTATTGAGATTATAGAAGGACTTAGAGGACATACATCAGGATATTGTGTTCCTACATTCGTTGTTGACGCACCGGGAGGCGGCGGAAAGACACCTGTTATGCCTAACTATGTTATTTCACAGAGTCCTGGCAAGGTAATACTTAGAAATTATGAAGGTGTTATCACAACATATACGGAGCCTGAGCATTATGAGAATCATTGCAACTGTGATGTTTGCAAGGGCAAGAGAGAAAAGCAGTTAGGCGGTGTGGCAGGACTTGAGCAAGGAAATGCTATGACAATTGAACCGGCTGATTTGGCAAGATTTAGAAGATCACATGAGAAAAAATAGGAGATAAAAACATGAGTAAACTTGGACTTGATCAAAGTTTAATCTCTAAAGCTAGAAATAGTGCAAAAAATGTTGCGCTGGATGTCCAAGCCTTTATTGATGAACATACTACAGTAGCTGTAGAGAGAACGGTATGCAGACTTTTAGGGATTGACGGAGTAAACAGCGTGGAGGTTCCGCTACCGAATGTGGTAGTGGACCACATGGTGGAACATAAGCTTCTTCCGATGGGTGCGGCATTCATGATTGGAAATGCAATGCTGGAGCTGTCACTCACACCGAATGAGATAGCACATGGTATCGACAAAGGTGAGATAGATTTATCAAAGTTAAAGATTCATTCATCAAAGGAAATTGAGGATGCAATCGCACCTGTAGCAAAGACTATGGTGGACAGAATTCAGGTAAATGTTGATAAAAGAAATGAATACTTGGCAGAGTTTGGAGATACAAAAGGTCCGTACATATATTTGATTGTTGCAACAGGAAATATATATGAGGATATCACACAGGCGGTAGCAGCTGCAAAGCAGGGAGCCGATATAATAGCCGTTATAAGAACCACAGGACAGAGCCTTCTTGACTATGTTCCGTACGGTGCCACAACAGAAGGATTCGGCGGTACATATGCTACACAGGAAAACTTCAAGCTTATGAGAAAGGCACTTGACGAGGTAGGTGAAAAAGAGCACAGATATATAAGACTGTGTAACTACTGTTCAGGACTTTGTATGCCTGAGATAGCGGCAATGGGTGCTATGGAAAGACTTGACGTAATGCTTAATGACGCACTCTACGGAATTCTTTTCAGAGATATAAATATGCAAAGAACATTGATTGATCAGTATTTCTCAAGAATCATCAACGGATTTGCAGGTGTTATAATAAATACAGGTGAGGACAACTACCTCACTACGGCAGATGCTATAGAAGAAGCACATACAGTACTTGCATCACAGTTTTTGAATGAGCAGTTCGCTCTTGAAGCCGGATTGCCGCCTGAGCAGCAGGGTCTCGGTCACGCATTTGAGATTTCACCTGATGCGGAGAACGGATTCTTATTTGAACTTGCACAGGCACAGATGGCAAGAGAAATCTTCCCTAATGCACCTCTTAAATATATGCCTCCTACAAAGTTCATGACAGGAAATATCTTCCGCGGTCATGTACAGGATGCACTCTTTAATATGGTGACCATACTTACACATCAAAAGATACATCTTCTCGGAATGATGACAGAGGCTATACATACTCCGTTTATGTCTGACAGAGCGCTTGCAATAGAAAATGCACAGTATATCTTCAGAACAATGAAGGATTTGGGAGAGGAAATCGAGTTCAAGGAAAACGGTATCATTAGAAACAGAGCAAATGAAGTCCTTACAAAGGCTGCAAATCTTTTATCGGATATTGAGACACAGGGATTGTTTGCTACACTTGAAAAGGGAACATTTGCAGATATAAAGAGACCTTTCAACGGAGGTAAGGGATTAGACGGAGTCGTTGTAAAAGATAGTGTATACTTCAACCCATTTATTCCTCTTATGAAGAAGGAGGTAAAAGATGAGTAGCGGTTTATATAATCTAAATAAGGTCGACTTTGATAAGACACTTGACCTTACAAAGGTAAAGGCTTACGGCGATACCATGAACGACGGTAAGGTTCAGGTCAGCTTTACACTTCCCATAAAGAATGATGAGAGAGGTGAAGAGGCTGCAAGAATACTTGCAAAGAAAATGGGACTTTCAGATGTCAATGTGGCATACAGAAGATCACTTGATGCCGAGTTTACATTTTTCGTGGTTTATGGTAGCTTAGTACATAGTGTTGATTATACAAATATTCATGTGCAGACAGTTGAAGAAGAGACAATGAGCATGGAAGAGGTCAATGAATTTATCAAAGAGAACTTCCACAGAAAGATAGTTGTTGTCGGAGCTTCCACAGGTACAGATGCACATACTGTAGGAATAGATGCTATAATGAACAGAAAAGGTTTTGCCGGACACTACGGACTTGAGAGATATGAGATGATTGATGCATATAACTTAGGTGCACAGGTTACAAATGAAGAGTTCATAGAAAAGGCAAGAGAACTTAATGCAGACGTATTACTGGTTTCACAGACAGTCACACAAAAGGATATTCATATAAAGAATCTTACAAATCTTGTAGAACTTTTGGAGGCTGAAGACCTTAGAGATAAGTATATTCTCATATGTGGAGGTGCAAGAATCACTTATGAGCTTGCTAAGGAACTTGGATATGATGCCGGATTCGGAACCGGAAAGTTTGCAGACGATGTAGCAACATTTGCTGTTACAGAAATGGTAAAAAGAGGCTTAGGCAAGTAAAGGAGTAAAAATGACAGGACTTATTCACGTATACGAAGGCGACGGTAAAGGAAAGACAACTGCAGCTGTAGGGCTGGCGGTAAGATGTGCAGGTAGCGGCAGAAAAGTCCTGTTTACACAATTTTTAAAAAGTGATACTTCAAACGAGCTGAAGGTGCTTAGAAAAATAGATAATATAGAAGTTTATACAAAAAAAACTAATTTTGGATTTACATTTAATATGACTGATGCTGAGAAACTTAAAGCAAAAGAGTTTTTCACAAATCATTTAAAAGACATTATTCATCTTGCCGCTGAAGGTAAATATGACTTGGTGGTAATGGATGAGGTAATAGATGCTTACAATCTTGATATGGTGGATCATGATACATTGACGGATTTTCTTAAATCCCGCCCTGAAAATCTTGAAATTGTCATGACCGGACGAAATCCTAAGAATGAGATAGCAGAGCTTGCTGATTATTTTACACACTTTCAAAAAGTTAAGCATCCGTTTGACAAGGGGCAAAGGGCCCGTGTCGGTATAGAAATGTAAAAGAGAGGAAACGGTATGAATAGTGGGAATGACACTTGTAAACCGAGGTTTTTTAGAGATAAAAAATCATACGTGCTATGTTTAGCATTGTTTATTGCAGTTATGTGTCCGATGGTTGTCTTTGGAGCGGAGGCGGAAGCACCGAAGCCTGCTCTGTATGCAACGTTTTGGTCACTGGTACCGCCGCTTGTAGCTATCGTGCTTGCACTTATAAGTAAGGAAGTATACAGTTCACTTGCAATCGGATTGATTTTCGGCGGTATGTTGGCATCAGGGTTTAACTTTGAAGGAACTATGAAGGCGGTATTTGAGCAAGGTATGGTTTCAGTACTGTCAAGCAGCTACAATGTAGGTATTTTGATTTTCCTTGTTATTTTGGGAATGGTTGTTGCACTTATGAACAAGACAGGAGGTTCGGATGCCTTCGGTAAATGGGCTTCTAAAAGAATCAAGACCAGAGTAGGTGCACAATTTACATCAATATTGCTTGGATGCCTTATCTTTATTGACGACTATTTCAACTGCCTTACAGTAGGTAGTGTTATGAGACCTATTACAGATAAGCATCAGGTTTCAAGAGCAAAGTTGGCATATTTGATAGATGCTACAGCGGCTCCTGTATGTATTATTTCACCTATTTCATCGTGGGCAGCGGCAGTTACCGGCTGCTGCGTGACGCGTTGGCGCTCGCGGAGGCGACCGGGGGAGCGGCAGTTACCGGCTTTGTTGACGGTGAAGACGGATTCGGACTTTTTGTAAAGGCCATCCCTTTCAACTACTATGCGCTTCTTACAATTGTAATGATGCTTGTAATAACATTCTGGAAGTTTGACTTCGGTCCTATGAAGGTTCATGAAGATAACGCAATGAAGGGTGATCTCTTTACAACAGGAGAAGAGAAGTTTGAGGAGCTTGACAGAGGATGCCATAAGGACGGCAAACTTGTAGATATGCTCTTCCCGATCATTTCACTTATTGTTTGCTGTGTAGTAGGTATGCTTTACACAGGTGGAATATTCAGTGGCGCAAGCGTTGTGGAAGCTTTCTCAAATTGTGACGCTTCAGTAGGTCTTTCAATGGGTAGCTCTATAGCACTTATTGTCACATTGATATTCTATATTTCAAGAAGATCACTTAAGTTTACAGAATGTATGGATTGCTTACCTGCAGGATTTAAGGCAATGGTTCCTGCAATACTTATTCTTACATTTGCGTGGTCATTGAAAGCTATCACAGATGTACTTGGTGCAAAGCAGTTCGTAGCCGCTATGATGGAGCATTCGGCAACAGGAATGCAGATACTCCTTCCGGCAATCATATTCGTTGTTGCAGTTTGCCTCGCATTCTCAACAGGAACATCATGGGGAACATTCGGTATCCTTATTCCTATAGTTGTTGCGGTATTTGCAGGCAAGGATCAGCAGATGATGATAATCTCAATCTCATCATGTATGGCAGGTGCTGTTTGCGGTGACCACTGTTCACCTATTTCAGATACGACCATTATGGCGAGTGCCGGTGCACAGTCAAATCACATCAACCACGTAAATACACAGTTACCATATGCAATGTTGGTTGCAGCGGTATCATTTGTAAGCTATATAATCGCAGCTTTTGTAAGAAATGTGGTTATATCACTTATAATCGCGGTAGCATTGATGGTAGGTGTACTGTTCATTATCAAAAAAGTTACATCTAAACAAGGTGTAGCAAACGCAGCTTAATAAAAACTTCCCTCAATCCCATAAAGGTTGAGGGATTTTTCACTTTGTGATACTCTTATATAAGAAGCTTAATGGTATCATACAGGAGGTGTTGATGGAAAAATCAGATGAAAGACTGAATACTTTTATAATTTTTGCAGTTTTTATGGTGACATTGTTGTTTGCAGCAAGAGTTATTTCACTTGTACTAAGTCAGCATATAAACTTCAGAATGAGGTTGGCTTTTGACTTTAAGACCAAAGGACAAAATGATAAAAGAAAGATTGAAGATAAGAAATAATAAAAGGCTGTCACTTTGATGTGGCGGCCTTTTAACTTTGCCGAAATTTACTTTAGGTCTATATAATTTTTGGAAAACAGCTTTCCTATATCTTTTACAGCCGAGGATATATTGTCAGGTTGTTCACCGATTGAGATTTTATAAAAATCTTCTGAAACTATCTTACCGAGAGCGGTTGTAACGGCACCTGCTGTAGCGCTTGCAACCACGCCTCCGGCTATAGCTCCGGCACCGGGAATCGCATTAATCAAATTTGCAAATACGGCTCTGCCTACAGTCTGTGCCGTCATAATATTTAGAACCGATTTGGCGGCGGATTCACTTATAGTCAGGTCAAAAACCTTTCCGAGTGCAATAACCATTCCTACCTGAGCGGCTGTGATAGGTATAGTATCCGCAAGCGGAATAGGTGCGGCCCCTGCCAAACCGGCGGCAGCCGCCGCCGATGCAATGATTTTGTTACATTTCTGCCTTGTAGCAGTATCCATTTTTACCTTAGAACCCATAAGATACTCCTTATTTTAATTTAGCCGGTGAATATTCTACCGAAAAAGATGCAATAAATGTTTTATATATTTTATTCTCACCTTTTTAATATCTTCGGCAACAGCTCAGACAATATAAATGAGAATATTATAATAGTACCGCCTGTAAACAGATTCAGTGTAAACGGCTCATGTAGAACCACTATACCCATAAATGCCGCCATTACACTCTCAAATGAAAGCAGTATACCGCTTGTGGTAGCTGATACATGCTTCATGCCGTAGAGTATAAGGAAGAACGGCAGTGTAGTACAAAGTATAATCAAGTATATAAGTTGGAATCCGTCTCTAAACGTAACATAGAATTTGTGGTCTTTGACAAAGAGCAATACCGCTATAGACAGTATGGCCGTAGTTGATACCTGCAGTACATTCAAAACACCCGAATCATAACGCCTTGAATATTTTGAAGATATAACAATATAGAGTGCATAAAAAAGTGCGCAAAGTATGCAGTAAATATCTCCAAGGTGGAAGCTGCCAAGGTCATTGCCCAGTATAAAAAATACTCCGATCATACATATGATTGAGACTATAATGTCGGAGAGTGACGGCCTTTTTCTCATTATCAAAAGGTATGCAAAAGGCAACAGTATGATGTATGATGCGATGATTAGTGACGATCTGGATGTGGTGGTGTATTGCAATCCTACAGTAAATGTAAAGAATTCACCGAACAGAAATACTCCCATTATAATACCGGCTTTAAGCATTTCCAAATTTATTTGTAAAAGCCTTTTGTTATAAATAACAATAAGTATAAGAGATGCCAAGCCGAATCTTACAACCAGCATCACATATGGCGATACATTGTCTAAGAGCTGTTTTACAAAAATATAGGCGGAAGCCCAAAAAAAAGTCGCTGTAAACAGTGCAAGAAAAGCTTGTATTTTTTCTTTCTTCATTTTATCCCCCAAATATTAAAAATTTCATACTTATGTTATTATAGACTATATGTTGATGAAATGGTAGTAACAGTATGAGTAAAACACCATACGATTTATTTTTCAATTGTAAATTTTGACAGTTCACCACTATAGTATGCTTTACAAAGATCTATCAGGTATTTTTCCGATTTTGTTAGATATATACCTTTTAGATATGATATGCATCTTGTCCAATATCTGGCAGGGGTAGGGGAAAAGAAAGATATATCATTTGTATCCTTTATATACGATTCCGGTATAAATCCAAGGCAAATCTGTTGCTTTACCATATTTAATACAGTCGGTGTACTTGATGTTACAAATAAAACTTTCGGATCAAATAAAGCTTCTTTAAAACATAGGTCTATAATATCCCTTATCAATGTATTTGTAGACATAAGTACAAAGTTTTCATTGACTAAACAGTTTAAGTCAATACATGGATACTTATCATCAGATACAGTATGGATAGATTGTAAAACGGGGTTTGATGAGGGGATACCGATAAGTATTTTCTCAGTTTCCAAATCTATAAACTCCAGATTATCTTTTACACCGATATCATTTGAGTATATGCTTAATGCTATATCTACTTCTCTATTTAACAGAAGCTGTTCCATAGCCTTTACCCTTGCCTCAGTAATTTTGAATGTTATATTAGGGTATTTTGCGTGGAAGTAAGGATAAATATTTGCAAACAAAGTTGCACCTTGCTCAGGAGTATAAGTTAGAGATATCTCACCATAATCCTCGTTAGCTATATCGTGAATTATCCTATAAGTATCTTCCTTCATCTCAATCATTCGTTTAGCGGTACTTATATATATCTTGCCTGCTAATGTCGGTACCATAAAAGGATGCTTTCTTTCAAAGAGCTTTGTATCTAATTCATTTTCAATTTTTAACAGTTGTTGGTTTAGGGCTGACTGGGTAATAAAAAGTTTGTTGGCGGCTTTTGAGATATTTCTCTCAGTATCTATAGCTATAATGTATTCTAATTGTTTTAAATCCATATATACTCCGTTAATTAGTTTATTTAAGAGAGTATAACATAAAAAAATGATAAAATTAAGTTATATGATAAAATAATATCAATCATTGAATTATTATCTGTAATGGTTATAAAATATGTGTATAAGTAATACAGGAGGTTTTCATGAATAATACTGTAAAATTAAAAAACGGAATAGTTGTACCTGCGCTTGGGCAAGGGACATGGTATCTTGGTGACAGTAAAGTAAAAAGAAAAGATGAGATAGAAGCTATACAGACAGGTATAGATCTTGGTATGACACTTATAGATACGGCCGAAATGTATGGTAGCGGTAGAAGTGAGGAATTGGTAGGAGAGGCTATAAAGGATTTTGATAGGGAGAAGCTTTTTTTAGTTTCAAAAGTATTACCAAGTAATGCAAACAGGGCAAATATGCGTAGGGCTTGTGAAAACAGCATTAAGAGGATGAAAGTTTCATATCTTGATTTGTATTTGTACCATTGGAGGGGAGGTACTCCGCTAAAAGAAACAGTTGATTGTCTTGAAGAACTTGTAAACGAAGGATTGATAAAATCTTGGGGTGTATCAAACTTTGATATAGATGATATGGAGGAACTGTACAATATTCCAAAAGGAAAAAACTGTATGGTTAATCAAGTGCTTTATCATACAGGCTCAAGAGGCATTGAGTACAGCTTGTTACCGTGGATGGTTAAAAACGATATAAACCTTATGTCATATTGTCCGCTTGCACAGGCAGGAAGTCTTAGAAGAGGGTTGTTTAATTCGGAAGTATTAAAGAAAATAGCAAAAAAATATGAGTGTGATATTACACAGGTGATACTTGCATGGAATATTAGAAACGGAAAGACTATAGCAATACCGAGAACAGGTAATAAGGTTCATACCATATTGAATGCAGGTGCTGATAAAATTTTACTTGATGAGGATGATTTTAAGAAAATTGACAGTGTATTTACACCGCCTACAAGAAAAGAACTGCTTGATATCCAATAGTTGAAAAAAGCTGCCACAGTAATGTGACAGCTGATTTTTAGTGTATAAATATTGATATAATTCCAAGTGTGATAATACCTGTAATTGACATTATCATAGAAACCGTAGTTTTACATTTTACCTGGTCTTTAATATCTGTAAGACCGAACATACCGTTGAATACCCAGAATCCGCTATCGTTAAAGTAGCTGAATGAGATGGCACCGACACAGCAAGCCATTGCCATAATAAGTGGTGAAGCATTCAAGTTACTCATAAGCGGTGCGGTAAGTAATGATGCGGTAGTGATAGCAACAGTAGCAGAACCGAGAGCTATACGCATAAGTGCAGCAATAAGGAACGGGATAAGCAGTGCAGGAATCGGAAGTCCGGCAACAGCCTGACCTAACACATCACCGATACCGCTTGCCTTTATTACATTACCGAGTGAACCGCCGGCACCTGTGATAAGCATAATCATACCTGTGTCTTTGATAGCATCATTCATGATATTAAGAACTTTATCCTTTTCAACTTTAGCCGCAAGACCGTATATAGCAAGTATTGTACCGATACCAAGTGCTACAATAGGCTCACCGAACAGGCTGATAATATCATGTGCGATACCTGTTTTACTTCCTAACAAGTCCCAGAATGTCTTTATAAATATAAGGATTATAGGAACAATAATAGGAGCAATGGAAGCACCGAATGAAGGTAGTTTCTTTGTCTTTATAAGACCTTCAACCTCTTCCATTGTCTTTATATACTCAGCCTTATAGTCTTTACGAATATATCCGGAGTAATCTTCATTTGGAACTTGATAGATCTTTTTACCAACCCACTTACAATATGGTACAATAACAATAATCATAGGAATTGAAACTATCATACCAAGTAAGATAATCTGTCCTACATCAACGTTTAAGTTGGCAGCGGCTGTCAAAGGTCCAGGAGTAGGTGGAACCATTGTGTGTGTCATTTGCAGACCACATGCCAAAGAAAGCGCCAAACTTATTACGGAGATACCGGTAACGGAAGACATAGCCTTAACCAAAGGAGCAAAAATAACGATTGCAGAGTCGGCAAAAACCGGTATGGAAACAACCCAACCTGTCAGTGCAAGTGCCCACTCTTCTTTTCTCTTACCTATTGCTTTGATAAAAGTAAAAGCAAGCTGTTCTGCGGCACCGGAGGATTCCAGAACTCCGCCCATCATTACACCAAGTCCGATAATAATACCGGTACTTTTGAGGGTGCTACCAAAACCGTCTTTTATAGCTGTGATAACACCGGTTGTCGCCACCTTTCCTGCAGCATCCTTTATATCTGAGACAGGCATACCACCGATAAGACCGGTAATAAGCGCTGCTAAAAGGAGTGCAATGAAGGTATGAATCTTTGTTTTTAATACCAGGACTATCATTACTACAATACCTATTACAAGTCCAAGCATCATTCTTGTTGATTCACTCATAAAAACCTCACATTTCTATACCTTATTTTAATAAATACTTAATTATTTACTCAAGTATTATTAACTGATGTATGTATTTTAATACAAACAAATTTTCAAAGCAAGAAAGAAAAAATAATACGGTATATAAGAAAAACTGATAGTTAGGAGATAGAAACTGTTGATGTATATTGAATATGACATGAAATCTTACATTTATTTAATGAACATATTTTAGTATGCATTATAAATAATATCAGCTGTTTTTCGTATATTAAATTTATCAAAATATGCCTCCTCTTTTGGAATCCATACTGTATTGAAGACAGTCAAATTATCATAGCCGTCTCTTAATAATAAATGTTGTTGTTGTGTTTTTTTATCTATATCAACAAATATTTTTAAGTTATATATTTCATTGAATGTTGGGTGTAAGGAGTAAGAGCCTTCAACAATATTTATATGCGAATATGGCATTATACATTTTAAAGCTTCATTAAAACCTAATGTATGACAGTCAAATGGTCGATATAAAATATCTTCTTTATTCAAGAGAGGATGTAATATCTCTTCATTGAACCGTTCATAGTCTATATTACCGCCAACTTCAGACAACCTTTGTGCTGTTCTCTGATATTTTTGAAGATAAAAATCATCCATATGAAATAGGTTTCCAAGATATTTGTTAGCAAGAGCAGTTCCTAATGTTGATTTTCCGCTCCCACATCTACCGTCAATACCGATAATACAATCAGTATGTTCTAAAATAACTTCATCTATCAATGAATAGATAAATTTTAAATCTTTAATAATCATTGTCTCTAAAATAATTATGCTGCGCAAAAAATACTTGTGTATTATTTATAATTATAGGAATAATTATAAGTTGTAATATAATTCCAGGTATTGAGTTAAAAAAAACTCCTGATATAAATGCAGAAAATGTAAATGAATTTCCTACTATATTCAACAGGATTAGCTGTGTAATACCAAATACTGTTCTACCGATGATCATGGCCGGAATAAGTGAGCAATATATATTCGTTAGTTTTGTAGAAGGAGCTTTTGAAAATAAAAAACCCGAAATAAAACCATATGTTGCCATTTCAAATGACATGGAGATGGCTATAGGATAGAGTATAGGTATTTCAAATATAAATGATTTAAGAAGTGGTAAAATGAAACCCACAATCAAACCAAACTTCCGACCACATAAAAATCCACAAATTAACACAGGTATATGCATAGGCAAAAGCATATTGCCTATTGCAGGTATTTGACCTGTAAGGATAGGCAAAAGAAGTCCTGATGTCAAAAGCAAAGCACTAATAGTCAATTTTTGAATTTTACTCATATTGATATATACCTCCAATTAAATAACAGTATAACACAGTAAAAACTTTTAAAGCAAAAGTTACCGGAAAGATTACACAAAAAATATAATTTATTTTATAATAGCATTAGGTCGTTGCGTTTAAATTTTAGGAGGAAAAATGAAGATAGGAAATAACGGAATGGTTTCAAAGCTTTTGAAAGATGTGAAAATCCCAAAGATGTTTAGAGCAATTCAACAGTTTAATAAAGAATCGATTTTGCCTGAAGATATTGAAAATGCAGTTTGGGAAGAACTGGGGAAGATAGAGTTTTCATCGAAGATAAAGCCGAAAATGAATATAGCTATAACTGCAGGAAGCAGAGGTATTAGAAATGTTGATATTATAACAAGGTCTATAGTAAGGTTTGTGAAAGAAAAGGGAGCGAATCCTTTTATAGTACCGGCAATGGGAAGTCATGGAGGTGCCACTGCAGAGGGACAACTTGATGTACTGGCAGGATATAATATAACTGAGGAAACAATGGGCTGCCCTATAAAATCATCTATGGAAGTTGTTGAGCTGGGAATCTCAAGCAGAAACAAAAAAGTATATATGGATAAGAATGCATATGAATCTGATGGAGTGATAATTTCTTGCAGATTGAAACCGCATAATGCGTTTAGAGGTAAAGTGGAAAGCGGCCCGTGCAAAATGATGACAGTCGGTCTGGGGAAGCAGGCAGGTGCAAGTTTGGTGCATAGTGACGGTATGAACCATATTGCAGAAAATATACCGACTATGGCAGAAGTAGTAATAAACAGCGGTAAAATACTGTTTGCAATACCGTGTCTTGAGAATGCATATGATGAGACTTTCAAAATAGAAGCTATTTTACCGGAAGATATACTTAGACGAGAGCCTGAACTTTTAAAACTTGCATTTAAACATATGCCAAAAATTTTGGTAGAGGAAAGTGATGTGTTGGTGGTAGATGAAATAGGTAAAAATTACAGTGGAACAGGTGTGGACCCTAATATTACAGGGACATTTTCAACACCGTATGCTTCAGGCGGATTAAAGGTACAAAGAACATGTTTCCTTGATCTGAGTGAAGAGTCACATGGAAACTCTCTTGGAGTGGGACTTGCATCAGCAATAACAAAAAAGTTTTTTGAAAAAATAGACACTGAAGCAATGTATCCGAATTGTATAACAAGCACAGTTTTAGCATCGGCAAGAATACCATGTGTGGTTGCAAATGATAAAGAGGCAATACAGATTTGTATAAAGACTTGTAATGAAGTGGATTATAATCATATTCGAATGGTAAGAATATCGAACAGCTTACATATAGGAGAAATAATGCTTTCAGAAGAGTATTATAAAGATGTTTTGGAAGGAAAATATGAAGGAGTTATAGCAAAGGATTCACCGAAAGAATTAGAATTTGATGAGTCGGGTAATTTGCTTACCAAGATAAAATATGAGTAAAATATCACTTTTTGTACCAAGAGAGTCAATGCTTTTTCAGGCTCACAATATTTTACAGGAAGAAAAATATCATGTTGACGGTTTATATGAGGTAAAGTCGGAAGATGTTATAAAAAGAGCAAGAGAATGTATTGCAAACGGTACCTCAATATTCATTGCAAGAGGATTGCATGCTACATTGATAAAGCAGTACACAGATGCCACAGTTATAGATATTGTGGTTACAGCACAGGAAATGGCACTGCTTATAACCAGAGCAAAGAAAATTATAAAAAAGGACAGGCCGTCTATAGCTGTCATCGCACCCAAAAATATGCTATGTGATATGTCATACTTTGAGAGTATATATGAGATAAATTTGAAAATATATTATGAAGAGTCAAAGAATGAACTTGAAGAGGCAACTATAAATGCTTATGAAAACCAATTTGATATAATAATTGGCGGTGAGACGGCGGTTAATAAGGCGACATCTTTGGGAATTCCGTCTCTTTTTTTGTCAACTACAGAAGAGTCTTTAAAGAATGCAATAAAAATTGCAGATAATGTAAAGTACGCAATGGAGAGCGAGAAAAAAAGCAATGCACAGCTTGAGACAATTTTAGATTATTCATTTACAGGAGTGATTAAATTAGATACCGTAGGAAAGATTCTTGTTATAAATAAGATTATGGAAAGCTTCTTTGCAGATGGTGAAAAGTTTATAGGCAGGTCGGTATTTGAAATATTACAAGATATTACAACAGATGATTTCAGACAGGTAATAGCAGGAGAAGTCGAAAATAAAGCATATTTTCTTAAGGTGGCAGGTAATAATTTTTATGCTGTTCTTGCTCCGATACTGGTAGACGGAAGTATAGACGGAGCAATATTATCTTGTCATAAAGTGTTGGGACCGAAAGGTAATATTGAAAGTGAGCAAAAAAAATATAAAGCAGGGTTTGTGGCAGTCGGGAATTTTAAAGATATAGTTTGTGAGTCAAAGAAGATGCATGAAATAGTACATCTTGCAAAGCTGTATGCTAATTCGGATTCTCCAGTTATGATAACAGGTGAAACAGGAACTGAAAGAAGGCTTTTGGCGCAGAGTATACATAATTTCGGTACCAGAAGTAAAGAAGCATTTGTTATGATCAGTTGTGAAGGTATGGAAGAATCATTACAACGAGATTTGATATATGGAGAAAAGGGAGCGGTATTAGATGCAAGGGGAGGTACTATACTTATAGAAGAAGTAGATAAAATGAGTATTGCAAATCAATATAGCTTATTTCAAATAATTAAGTATAAAATACTTAGGTCGAAGTATTTGGATGTAAGAGTAATATGTACAAGTAGAAAAAATATATCGGAACTACTGTCATGTGGAGAAATTTTGGAAGAGTTATATTATGTACTTGAAGGACTGAATCTTTTTATTCCGCCACTTAGAGAGAGAAAAGCGGATCTTAGTATAATGATTGATGATGCAATAAAAAAAATAAATGAAAAGTACTCAAGATTGCATCACTTAAGTAAAGGTGCTAAAGACATTCTTATGGAGTATGAATGGAGCGGAAATATTTTACAATTAGATAATTTTATAGAAAGACTCATACTGACAGCAACAAAAAGAAGCATAGAAGAAAGGGTGGTTAAAGAACTGTTGGATGTTTTGTACATTCATGATGTAGATATTGTTAGTGGAGAAAAGGCTGCTAAAATAAAGGGCGCCTTAAAAAGATATGAAGGGAACAGAGCACTTACAGCAAAAGAACTTGGGATAAGCAAGGCAACATTATGGAGGTGGATGAAAAGATATGGATTTGAGAACTGAATGAAATATATTGAAACCGGATGAAACTATATTGAAACTATAGTGAAGTAAATAAATAAAATCAAGCATGTTGTATATAAATATGAAAATCCTTAGTTAAATATTACTATTGAATTAACTTTTTATTTTAACTATAATGCGAGAGAAGTTAGACATTTGTTTTGAAAGGATGGTCAAAATGAAAATTGGATTTATTGGTTTAGGAATTATGGGAAAGCCGATGGCAAAGAACCTTGTTAAGGCCGGACATGAGCTTGTAGTTTTTGATTTTAATAAAGAGGCGGTTGCAGAGCTTGTAGCTTTAGGAGCTAAGGAAGCAAAGAACAGTAAAGAAGTTGGAGAGGCTTGTGAGCAGGTTATCACAATGGTTCCAAACTCACCACAGGTAAGAGCGGCTGTACTTGGAGAAGGCGGAGTAGCTGAGGGAGCTAAGCCGGGAACTGTAGTTATTGATATGAGTTCAATTGACCCTACCGAATCAAAGTCTATCGGTGCAGAGCTTGCTAAAAAGGGAATTGAGATGATGGATTGTCCTGTTTCAGGTGGAGAGCCTAAGGCAATAGACGGTACACTTTCAGTTATGTGTGGCGGTAAGAAAGAACTTTTTGACAAGTATTATGATATGCTTATGGTTATGGCAGGTTCAGTTGTATATGTCGGCGAACTTGGTTCAGGTAATGTTGCAAAGCTTGCAAATCAGATGATAGTTGCTATAAATATCGCTGCTGTAGCTGAGGCACTTACATTTGCAAAGAAGGCAGGAACAGCACCTGATGATATTTTTACAGAAGAATTTAAAACATACATCAAACATTATCATGATATATATGAAGAAAAAAATGAAAATGAACATCTTAAATTAGATATTGGCTATGGCGTT
>NZ_CALLVU010000073.1 GCF_938015485.1 uncultured Lachnoanaerobaculum sp.
TTTGCTTTCCTTTTCGTGTATCTTATCCTGAAATCGATGTTATCAAAGATATTTTCTATCTCCTTACTCATCAGTAGGTCTTTGACATTCTGCGTGATACCTGTCGGAATTCCTCCCCATTTTCTGAAACGCTTCCATATTTCTACGGAGTAGGAGGCGGTCTGTTCTTCTTTTAAAAGTAGGTGAAACTCATCAATGTAGTACCTTGTTGCCTTATTTCCTCTATTTTGAGATACCTTATTCCAAACCTGATCCTGAATCACAAGCATTCCGATTTTTTTAAGCTGACTGCCCAGTTCCTTGATGTCAAAACAAAGGAGCTGCTTGTTGAGATCCACATTCGACCTGTGGTTAAAGACATTTAAACTTCCTGATACATAAATCTACATCTCCGTTGCCAGTTTTTTCCCGACCTTTTCTTCCTGATTTTTTAACATATCGTATAGGTCTTGTAAGATAGGCATATTTTCAGAAATCGGATTTTCAAAATACTTCTCATAAATCTTAGGTAAGCACCTGTCTATAACCGACTTTTCTTCTGCTGTCAGTCCGCTTCCTCCAACGACAAGTTCAAGCATAGACATGATGAAGTTTGCCTTGTCTTTTAACGGTGTATCTCCATCGCCGTAGTTCATATTGATGTCAAGGGGATTGAGGTAATCCTTTGATTTACTGCTAACCTTAATGACTTCTCCGTTAAACTGACGCACAAGATTGCCATATTCGCCCTCCGGATCGCAGATGATGACATCATCATCCGTTACCAAAATCGCATTTGCCATTTCACGCTTTGCACTAAAGGACTTACCGCTTCCGGGTGTTCCTAAGATTAACCCATTGGGATTCTTTAATTTCTTTCGATCCGCCATAATCAGGTTATGGCTTAGTGCATTCAGTCCGTAGTATAAGCTGTTGCTTGAATTTATGAAAAGCTCCTCTGTGGTAAACGGTATAAAGACGGCTGTTGATGAGGAAGTTAAGCCTCTGTTAATCTCCAGCTTATTCACGCCAAGAGGAAGTACGCTTACAAGTCCCTGTTCCTGTGCATGATCAAGTCTTTTTAATTTGCAGTTGTGCTTATTGGCAATAGAGCTGATTTGTGCAATGGCGTTTTCCAGTTTCTGTACTGTCCTTGCAAAGTTCATAAAGATAATGGTTACGACAAACATACGCTCATCTCTTGTCTGAAGGTCTTTTAAAAGCATCTTGATATTATCA
>NZ_CALLVU010000074.1 GCF_938015485.1 uncultured Lachnoanaerobaculum sp.
CTTTAAGTAAGGCTCAAATATAGAATAGTCGGCCTTTGACTTTGCAAGTATCCACGCATCAAATGACTCGTCACAAAGCTTCTTAAATGCCACATACTCATCTTTCGGTATGCAAAGTGTGTCCATAGCTCTTTTATAATAAAGTTCTATTGCACGCTTATCCTCCGCATCTACTTCAGGGTCGTCCTTTAACTCTTTTAAAAGCTTTACCGTCTCAGGATCCGTCTCAAGGCTGAAAAGCTCTCCTGCCAGATATGCGGATCTTTCATCTCTATACGCGGCTCCCGCACTCGGTGCCACCGTCTGTTTATCAATTCCTATAATATTTAACGCCATTTGGTATGCTGAACATTTAAAAATCCAGTCATGATATTTCTTTAATTTTTCTTTTGTAGTCATGTTATTCCTCTCCTTAATATAAACAAAAGACCAATCTTTCGACCGGTCTTTAAATTTTATGGTACCAAACTTTTATTAACCTTCCAAAGCCTGATCTATATCCGCTATCAAATCCCCGGCGTCTTCTATGCCCACAGACATTCTTATAAGGTCAGGTGATACTCCTGCAGCTTTAAGTTCATCATCATTCATCTGTCTATGTGTTGTAGATGCAGGGTGAAGTACGCAGGTTCTTGCATCCGCCACATGAGTAACGATTGCAATAAGCTCCAAAGAGTCCATAAATTTAACTGCCGCTTCTCTGCCTCCTGCTATTCCGAATGATATAACACCACATGATCCGTTCGGTAAATACTTTTTAGCCAACTCATACTGGCTGTCGCCCTCAAGTCCCGGGAAAGAAACCCAAGATACCTTAGGGTGATTTTTCAGATGCTTTGCAATAGCAAGTGCATTTTCATAGTGCTTCGGCATTCTAAGATGTAATGATTCAAGTCCTATTCCAAGGTAGAATGAATTCTGAGGTGAAGGTATTGCTCCAAGGTCACGCATCAGATTGGTTGTCATCTTTGTGATATAAGCAGCTTTTCCGAAAGTCTTTGTATACACAACTCCGTGATATGTCTCATCAGGAGTTGTAAGGCTTTTGAACTTATCACCGTATTTCTCCCAGTCAAAATTGCCGGAATCCACTACCGCACCGCCTACAGCATTTGCAGATCCGTCCATATATTTTGTGGTGGAATGTACCACTATATCCACTCCCCACTCAAAAGGTCTGCAAAATACCGGTGTAGGGAAGGTATTGTCGACTATAAGCGGAACACCGTGCTCATGTGCAGCTTTTGCAAACTTTTCTATATCAAGTACTTTCAATGACGGGTTTGCTATAGTCTCACCGAAAACAAGCTTTGTATTCGGCTTAAACTTGGTTGCAAGCTCCTCGGCTGAAATATCAGGGTCCACAAAGGTAGACTCAATCCCCATACTCTTCATTGTATTGGCTATCAGATTGTATGTTCCTCCGTATATTGCTGAGGACGCTATAACGTGATCACCTGCATTTGCTATATTGAATATGGCAAAGAAATTGGCTGCCTGACCTGATGATGTAAGTATGGCCGCCACACCGCCCTCAAGCTCACATATCTTTCTTGCTATTGCATCATTGGTAGGATTGGCAAGTCTTGTATAAAAATAACCGGACTCCTTTAAATCAAACAGATCTCCCATCTGCTTTGAAGACTCATACTTAAATGTTGTGGACTGTACTATCGGAACCACTCTCGGCTCTCCGTTCTTAGGTTCATAACCGCCCTGTACACAGATGGTATCAATATTATAATTTGACATGATAATTCTCCTTTATATATACATATTTGCAGCAGCTTATTCTGCCGATATGCTTCTCCTTACTCCGTACAAAAATGAGTATACTTTATTATCGTGATAATATCAAATATATCATTTAATCAAAATGTTTTTTTCAGCATTTCAAATGTATCATCATCAAAGCTTCCGAGCGTTTCAACCACAAAATCAATATATTCCAAAGCTTCACCTCTTCCTCTCATCATATGTATTCACATAACCTGTTTTTTACTTGCTATAGCCCATT
>NZ_CALLVU010000075.1 GCF_938015485.1 uncultured Lachnoanaerobaculum sp.
AATGCAAATATTTCACTGCTTGATGTGTCGGGTAACAGCTACCTGTATGAAAACCCTTATACATTGCCGCTTGGCTTTATGGTGGATGAAAGATTCAGTGATGAGTGGAATATAAACTTAGGTAACCCGATAGAGGTGCAAAACGACCTTGCAGCTGTATATGATTTACCTGATATATTTGAACAAGTTGAGACATTTGATGAATCAAATTCCGTAAACTTTACTACAGATGAAGACGGTGAATACTATGCCTATGTGACCAATCCAAGTATTGACGAGGTGGACTTCAGTTTTGGAGACGGTGAAAGTAAGAAAACTTTCAAAAATCTGAAAAGACATTATTTAATGGAACTGGGTACATTGGATGCTGAAAAGAACGGACATTTTATAAACAGTGACGATAAGAATAAGGATGAAAATCTTGATGTCAGAGTCTACAGAGTAAACTATGATTCATTAAAGAAGCTTTATTATATTTTGAACACCAATCCGCTTACTCTCAGTAAGATTTCGGATACAAATCTTGTCGGAAACGTTCATTCGGTGGAAAGTACCACACTGTTTACATCCATTCCTTATGATGAGGGTTGGAATGTTTATGTAGACGGAAAAAAGGTGGAGAAGATAAAGCTTTTGGATGCCTTTATCGGTCTTAAGCTTGAAAAGGGTCAACATCAGATAGAGTTTAAGTATCAGACTGTCGGTTTTATAGAGGGTGCAATAATAAGCGGAGCTTCAATAGCGATACTTATTTTGATGTACTTATTTATACTCTTTAAAAATAACGGATTTAAGTTCAGAAAAGAAGAACTTGGACTTAGAGAAGACGAAATAGAAGAGATAGATTTGGATGATGACGACGAGTCGGATGAAGATGACGATGATGAAGACGAGTCGGATGAAGATGACGACGATGACGAAGACATTGACGATGAATCGGATAATGATGACTTTGATTTGGAAAATACCGATAAAAATATAGACGCTAAAGATACATCAAGAGATCCGAAGATAGTGGATGTTATGATAAATATCTCATCCGCCAATACAAACGATGAAGGTAATAAAGAAACCGACACAGAAAATGACGGCGATGATAAATAATAGAGATTTGGAGAAAATATGAAACTTTGGGGTGGAAGATTTACAAAGGAGACAAATAAACTTGTTGAAAACTTCAACGAGTCACTTTCGTTTGACCACAGATTTTATAAGCAGGATATAAGAGGAAGTATTGCACATGTAAAGATGCTTGCAAAACAAAATATACTTACAGATACCGAGAGAGATAAAATCATTGAGGGACTTAATTCAATAGAAGCGGATATAGACGCGGGAAAACTAAAGTTTGATGACGGCAGTGAGGATATCCATTCATTTGTAGAAGTACATCTTATAGAGAGAATAGGTGATACAGGTAAGAAGCTTCATACAGGAAGAAGCAGAAACGATCAGGTGGCACTTGATATGAAGCTCTATGTAAGAGATGAGATTGACGAGCTTAAGGATCTTTTATATGAACTGCTTAGTGAAGTCCTTAATATAATGGAAGAAAATAAGTCTACATATATGCCCGGATTTACACATTTACAAAAGGCGCAACCGACCACATTGGCACATCATTTCGGTGCATATTTTGAGATGTTTATAAGAGACTATGACAGACTGGTTTCCACAAGAAGGAGAATGAATCTTTCACCTTTGGGCTCGGGAGCTTTTGCGGGAACGACATATGATCTTGACAGAGATTATGTGGCAAGCCTTTTAGAGTTTGAGAGTGCTACAAGAAACAGTATGGATTCCGTAAGTGACAGAGATTATCTTTTGGAGCTGTTATCAGATCTTGCTATAATGTCAATGCATTTAAGTCGACTTTCAGAGGAAATCATCATATGGAATACGGATGAGTACAGATTTGTAGAGATGGATGATACCTACTCTACAGGTTCGTCTATAATGCCGCAGAAGAAAAATCCGGATATTGCGGAGCTTATAAGGGGCAAGAGCGGAAGAGTATACGGAAGCCTTATATCACTTCTTACCACTATGAAGGGATTGCCGCTTGCTTATAATAAGGATATGCAGGAAGACAAGGAGATGTCATTTGATGCTATAGATACTGTAAAGAGCCTGATAAAGCTTATGAGCGGTATGCTCTCAAGTATGAAATTCAATCATGAGAAAATGGTCAAAAGTGCAAGAGGCGGCTTTACAAATGCCACCGATGCAGCTGACTATCTGGTTAAGAAAAACGTACCTTTCAGGGATGCACATGAGATAGTAGGCAGACTTGTACTTTACGGTATTGAAAATAATAAGGCGCTTGATGACTTTACCTTGGAAGAGTTTAAGAATATCTCAGAGATCTTTGATAATGATATTTATGATGCGATTTCTTTAAAGACCTGTGTTGAAAAGAGAAATACAAAGGGTGCTCCCGGTCTTAAAGCTATAAATGATGAGATAGAGGCTTCAAGAAAGCTTTTGGAGAGTCTGAAATAATGAAGTTAAAGAAAAATGATATCATTTTGATTATTATTGTACTTATTATAGGTATCGCAGCCGGATTTTATATTTTATTAAATAAAAAGCCCGGCGGAAAGGCGGTTTTAAAGTACGGCAATAATCTAAGTCTGGATATTGATTTGTCAAAGGACAGGGAAATAGATTTGGAGAGCAACGGCATAAAAATACATTTGGATATTAAAAACGGTGCAATTGCATTTGTACACAGTGAATGTCCCGATCATATCTGTGAAAGATTCGGTTATATAAAAAATGTAGGTGAGTCAGCGATTTGCCTGCCGGCACAGGCATCGGTTACTATTATCAGCGAATAGGAGAGATTATGGTTTCAAAAAAAATGTTGGATCTTGGAAAAATAAGGTCAGGTATAAGAGATATATATGAGTATGGAAATAAACTTGCTGAAAAAATAGGAGCTGAGAATGTACTTGATTTCAGCTTAGGAAATCCAAGTACTCCCGCACCGAGAGAAGTTGGAAATACTATAAAGCATATAGTTAGTGAACTCTCTCCAAAAGAATACAACAGTTATACTTCGGCACCGGGTGATAGGGATACCAGACTTGCTGTTGCAAGAAATCTGAATACCCGCTTTAATACAGACTATGATGAAAATAATATCTTTTTAACCTGCGGTGCGGCAGCTTCTTTGAATATTATATTTAAAGCTGTTATTGAATGTGAAGATGATGAGATAATAGTCAACACTCCGTATTTTCCGGATTATAAGGTGTTTATAGAAGGTCAGGGGGCCAAGTTTGTATTGGTAAAGTGTAGTGAAGATCTTACACTTAATATAAAGGAGCTTGAAAAAAATATAAATATTAACACAAAAGCTGTTTTGGTTAATTCACCAAACAATCCTTCAGGAGTGATTTATCCGAAAGAAAATATAGAAGCTTTGGTAGAACTTTTAAACATAAAACAGAAAGAATATGGTCATCCTATTTTCCTGATAAGTGATGAGCCGTACAGAGAAGTTGTATTTGTAGAAAAGAGTCCGGAGTTTTTGCCAAATTTATATGATAATACATTAGTGGCGTACTCATGGTCAAAATCACTTTCTCTTCCGGGAGAGAGAATAGGCTACATTCTAGTACCGGGTAATGCAACAGATTATACAGATATATATGCCGCAATAAGCGGAGCAGCAAGAGTGCTTGGATATGTTTGTGCTCCTTCATTGTTTCAAAGGGTTATAAAGGAATGTATAGATGTTAAACCCAATATTGAAGTATACCAAAGAAACAGAAATCTTTTATATGCAGCACTGACTGAAATGGGATATACATTGCCAAATCCTAAAGGGGCTTTCTATATGTTTATAAAGTCACCGAATAATGACGGGAAAGATTTTTGTGAGAGAGCAAAAAAATATCATATGCTTTTGGTTCCGGGCGAAGGATTCGGAATGAAAGAATATGTCAGACTGTCTTTTTGCGTGGATACAGAGAAGATAGAAAAGTCAATAGATATTTTTAAGAAGTTAATGGATGAATATAAACTCTGATATACTTGAAGTGAAAACAACTTAATAAAAGAATATTGACAGATATTTTTATAAGGGCTATAGAATTGGTGATATTGAACAGTTCTATAGCTTTTTATTATGCACTGTTCTGAAATTATACTTTCTTGGTAAAGTATATTGACTATTTTAAATAATGAAGTATACTTTACTTATAAAGTAAAGTATCACATAAGGTATATGATTGATTGTATAAAAATTACATTATAGTAAATATTCTATAATGATTTGGACTGCTGTGCAGTTTTATTTTGTCGATGTTTTACATCGGTGATAACAATATAAGTGGAGGAAATATATGTCTTATCAAACAACAAAGGAACATGAGTTGCTTAGAGCGAAGGTTCGTGAGTTTGCGGAGAGAGAAATAAAGCCTGTAGCTTTCAGTCTTGATGTAAAGAGCGAATTTCCGACTCAAATCGTGAAGAACATGGGAAAGCTTGGCATTATGGGACTGCCATATGAAAAGAAGTACGGCGGAGCAGGCCTTGATGTTATAAGCTATGCCATAGCTGTAGAAGAGCTTTCAAGAGTTGACGGAGGTGTAGGTGTTATACTTTCAGCACACACGTCACTTGGTACTTATCCTATAGCGGCTTTCGGTAATGAGGAGCAAAAGAAGAAGTATTTACCGGGGCTTTGCAGCGGAGAGCTTCTAGGTGCTTTCGGACTTACGGAACCGAATGCCGGATCCGATGCAGGCGGTACAGAAACTACCGCTGAGGATATGGGAGATTATTATCTCTTAAACGGAAACAAGATATTTATCACAAACGGCGGTGAAGCCGATATTTATGTGATCTTTGCACTTACCACACCAAATATAGGTACAAGAGGTATTTCAGCTCTTATAGTGGAAAAGGGTATGGAAGGATTTACATTCGGTGATCACTATGACAAGCTCGGAATAAGATCAAGTGCGACCTGTGAACTTAACTTTAACAATGTAAAGGTTCCAAAGGAGAACTTACTTGGTAAAGAGGGTCAGGGATTTAAGATTGCTATGGCTACACTTGACGGCGGTAGAATCGGAATTGCAGCTCAGGCACTTGGCATTGCTCAGGGTGCTTTTGAAGAAGCTGTAGAATACAGTAAGGAAAGAGAACAGTTCGGAAAGCCGATAGCGGCACAACAGGCAATAGCATTTAAGATTGCGGATATGGCTACAAAGCTTAGATGTGCAAGAATGCTTGTATATTCCGCTGCGGAACTTAAAGAAGCTCATGCTCCGTACGGAATGGAATCAGCTATGGCAAAGCAGTATGCATCTGATGTGGCACTTGAGATAACTTCAGAAGCACTTCAGATTTTCGGCGGAAACGGATATCTAAAGGGAATGCCTGTAGAGAGAATGTATCGAGATGCCAGAATTACTCCAATATATGAGGGAACAAATGAAATCCAAAGAGTCGTAATAGCCGCTCATATATTAGGCAAGATATCAAGAGGTGAAACTGCCGCCGTTAAGAAAACAAAGGGACCTGAGACCGGTGAGAGAAAGAGAATGATCATAGGAGAAGGTTCATTAAAAGAAAAAATTGATGCACTTGTTTCAAATCTTAAAAAGGACGGATATGACTTCAGTGTCGGTATTCCTATGGATACACCTATCGTTGCTGCAGAAAGAGTTGTCAGTGCAGGACAGGGCATAGGCTCAAAAGAGAATATGAAGCTTGTAGAGGATTTGGCCAAGGCTGCAGGTGCCGCAATAGGTTCTTCAAGACCTGTAGCGGAGACTTTAGGGTATTTACCGCTTGACAGATATGTAGGTATGTCGGGACAGAAGTTTAAAGGAAATCTTTATATTGCCTGCGGTATTTCAGGTGCATTACAGCATTTAAAGGGTATCAAGAATGCTTCTACAATAGTTGCTATAAATAAAGACCCTAATGCAAGAATCTTTAAAAACTGTGATTACGGTATAGTGGGTGATGTAAATGAGGTATTGCCTGCACTTACAAAAGCACTTGATACAGGTGAGAAAAAGCCGGCGCCGCCTATGAAGAAAATCAAGAGAGCTGTAGCTAAGAAACATACACCTTCAAGAAAGCTCTATCTGTGTAACGGTTGCGGTTATGAATATGATGTGCTCCTTGGAGATGAAGAGGGCGATGTAAGACCGGGAACAGAGTTTAAAGACCTTCCGAAAGAATGGGTATGTCCACACTGTGGTGAAGCTGCAGATAATTTCATAGAGATTGAAGTATAAGAGGAGGAGAGTATGTATAATTACCGTAAAGTTACAGATGATTTGTATTGGGTCGGTGGAGATGACCACAGATTAAGTCTTTTTGAAAATATTCATCCTATATATCATGGAGTATCTTATAATGCATATCTTCTTATGGATGAAAAAACAGTTTTAGTTGATACGGCAGACTGGTCGGTCGGAAGACAGTTTCTTGATAATGTAGAAGGTGTTTTAGGAGGCAGAGGCTTGGATTTCCTTCTTATAAACCATGTAGAGCCTGACCATGCCGCTTCTATTCCGGAGATTTTACTTCGTTGGCCGAATGTAAAGATTATTACAACAGAAAAGGCCGCCATGATACTTCGCCAGTTCGGATTCAATATCAGGCCTGAGCAGGTGGACGAGGTTACAGAAGGTGACAGCAGATGTTTCGGAAAGCATACAATTGCATTTGTAAAAGCACCAATGGTTCATTGGCCTGAGGCAATGGTAAGCTTTGATACTACAAACGGAGTACTTTTCTCGGCAGATGCATTCGGTTCATTCAGAGCACTTGACGGAAAGCTCTTTGCTGATGAAGTTGAGTTTGATAAAGAATGGCTTGATGATGCGAGAAGATACTATACAAATATAGTAGGAAAGTACGGTCCGCAGGTTTTACAGGTATTAAAGAAGGCTTCTACTCTGCCTATTAAGTATATATGTCCGCTTCACGGTCCGGTTTGGAGAAAAGATATACCTTATATCTTGGATAAATATATGCACTGGGCAAGTTATGAGCCTGAAGAGAAGGGTATCATGATAGTATATGCTTCTATGTATGGAAATACTGAGGCCGCTGCAGAGGTTTTGGCAAGAAAGCTTTGTGAAAAAGGCATTACAAAGACAAGACTTTATGATGTTTCAAGTACACATATGAGCTATCTTATCTCGGATTTGTTCAGATACAGCCATTTGGTTCTTGCATCGGTGACATATAATCTTGGAACATTCCCTCCGATGCACAACTTCCTTATGGATCTTAAGGCTCTAAATCTGCAAAAGAGAACTTGTGCCATAGTTGAGAACGGCTCATGGGCGCCTAATTCAGGTAATCTTATGAAGGCGGAGCTTGAAGAGATGAAGCATATGGAGATTTTGGATGATGAGGTCAGCATAACTTCTTCATACAGAGAGAACAATGAAAGTGATATGGATGCGTTGGTAGACGCCCTTGTTACTTCATTCAATAAAAAGTAATTTAGTATTGTAACGGTTTTAGGTCGGGGAATATTCTCCGACCTTTTTATATTGACAAAAAGGATTTTTGGTTTAAGAATATGACCAGGTAATAAAATATTTTTGGAGGAGTAGTATGAAATCGTCTAACAACTTTGATAATAAAGAGAATGTTACAACTGCGCATAACAGTAAGAAAGAACTTGATAAAGATAGAGCCGGAAAAACCTATGCAAAAATAACTGTAGAGGATATTGAAAAAACGGATGAATTTTGGGATATTTTAGATCCGATATATTGGACTATAGATATTTACAGCTCATATGAAGATTATTTAAATTCCGCAGGGGAGTTTACATTGGAACAAAGATATCTTAATGCGATATCATGGTATTTTATGGAAGTAAATAATGGTGGACATTTTCAGTTTTTTGACAACTCCACAGGAATAGTATGGGAAGACGCCCTAAACGGACTTAAAGAGTTCGGAATGGAAGAGTTGGCTGATAACTTTAAAAAGGTTGTAGATTTATTTGGGGGAAATATTCCATTTGACAGAGAGCTGAGATGGGAAGCTATGGATAAGATGAGTGAAGACTTTGAAGAACTTTTGGATAAGGCCGACAGTGTTGTATACGATTTGTATGACTATGACTACACATTTGAAATGAAATATATAAAAGAGCATCCTGATAAGTTTATATTTGAGGGATATTATAATAAGATTGTTTGATGGTATAGATAATATATAAGTAAAGATAAGGCTGAGATCATTTTTATATGTATTCTCAGCCTTTAAAATATATTATTCAAGCAGATATTTTAAGTATCCATATCCTCGTTCATCCATTTTTTCATATGGAATAAATTCAAGAGATGCACTGTTGATACAGTATCTTTTGCCACCTGATTCTTTAGGACCGTCATCAAAAACATGACCTAAATGTGTATCACCGCTCCGGCTTCTTACCTCTGTTCTGTACATATTAAAGCTGTGGTCTTCATTGTACTCTACCACTTCTTTATTTATAGGTTTTGAAAAACTAGGCCATCCACAGCCTGATTCAAACTTATCTGTAGATAAAAATAGAGGTTCTTTTGTGGTAATATCTACATAGATTCCTTTTTCAAAATTATTCCAATATTCATTTGAAAAAGGTCTTTCCGTATCGCTGTTAACAGCAACTTGATATTGTTTATCGGTAAGTTTCTTTTTCAGTTCATCATTTGAAGGTCTTGGATATTTTGAAGCATCTATTTCAGGTTCATTGCTTTTTGATATATCTTTATCAGAAAGCGGTTTGTCTGCAAGAGACAGATCTATATGGCAGTATCCCCCAGGATTTTTATCAAGGTAGTCTTGGTGATATTCTTCGGCAATAAAGAACTGTTGTAGAGGAAGTACTTCTATTGCTATAGGTTTATCATACTTATTTTGTTCATTAGCTAAAACATTTTCTATTATAGTTTTTTCCGAATTATTTGTATAATAAATCCCGGTTCTATACTGAGTACCTGTATCATTACCTTGTTTATTAATACTTACGGGGTCCACTACACGAAGATAATATTTGAGCAGTTCTTCAAGGCTTACCATATCAGGATTGTATACAACTTTTACAGTTTCGGCATGTCCACTTGTATGTAGATCTTTATAGCTTGGATTATCGGTTTTACCGTTTGCATATCCGCTTACGGCATCCTCAACACCTTTAATCTTTTGCATATAGGCTTCCAGTCCCCAAAAACATCCTCCGGCAAGATAGATTTCTTTCAGTTTTCCTGAATCTACAGTATTATTAGCATTAACTGTAAATTCGGTTGTATTGTCATTTGTAAGAGTCTTATCTTTGTTTTTAAAATACATGGCAAAAACATATACAGCTGTTACTACTAAAAGTACCGGTATTATCAAAAGTAATTTGTTTTTATTCATTTTTGTTCCTTTCTATTATATTTGACTTCCACTATATTGGATTTGGTAATGATATAGATTATAATACGACTTACAAGGTAAAGGATTGGTAAAGCTTTTAAAAGGAGTCGGGTATGATTTTGGATGAAATAAGAAATGAATTGTTTAAAATTCAGGATACAGCGTATAGAGATTTTAACAGTAAGTTGATACCTACAGTTGATAAGGAAAGTATGATAGGTGTAAGAACACCTGAACTTAGAAAGTATGCCAAGCAACTTGCTAAAAGAGAAGATATTGAAGAATTTTTACATTTATTACCACATAAATATTTTGATGAAAATCAGCTCCATGCCTTCATTGTATCGGAAATAAAGGATTTTAAGAGCTGCGTCGACAGGGTGAATGAATTTTTACCTTATGTAGATAACTGGGCAACTTGTGACCAACTCTCACCGAAAGTATTTAAAAAACATCATAAGGAGCTGATTACATATATAAAAGAATGGCTGGAATCTGATAAAGTATATACTGTTAGATTCGGCATCGGTATGCTTATGGAACATTTCTTGGATGAGGATTTTGATATAAGTTACCTCGAGACGGTTTCAAATATAAGGTCAGATGAATACTATGTAAATATGATGATTGCCTGGTATTTTGCAACGGCATTGGCAAAGCGCTATGAGAGTGTACTTCCCTTTATTGAAAAAAGGAGCCTTGATATATGGACCCATAATAAGGCTATACAAAAGGCTGTAGAAAGTTATAGAATAAGTACGGAGAGAAAAACTTATCTAAGAGAGCTGAAGGTAAAGAAGGGATAAGGTGTTTTATTGAGGACAAGAGAAGAGGCCTGTAGTTTCGGGCTGGGATTTGAAAATACATATTTGGATAAACCTTTTAGAAATGCGGATTGGCAGCTGATTAGAGTAAATGACAGTAAGAAGGCCTTTCTTTGTATTTATGAAAAAGACGGTTTTGTAAATTTAAATGTGAAAGTTGATCCTGCTTGGAGAGACTTTTGGAGAAATACATATGCTTCAGTCATTCCCGGGTATCATCAGAATAAGGAACATTGGAATACTATAATACTTGACGGCAGTATAAAGGAAGATGATATAAAGAGGATGATTGCTGAAAGCTATGATTTGGTAACGGATTCACCTACAAAAAGGATATATGAGGCTGTAAAGAGAATACCTAAAGGCTATGTGGCAACCTATGGCAAGGTGGCAGAGATGGCGGGAAATAAAAAGATGTCCAGAGCGGTGGGAAATGCGCTTCATAAAAACCCGGATCCTGACAATATCCCTTGCTTTCGTGTAGTCAATTCAAAAGGTGAGCTTGCACCTGAGTTTGCCTTTGGAGGAATGGGCGAACAGAAAAAGCTTTTAGAGGCTGAGGGAATAGAAGTTAAAAATAATAAAGTAGATTTATCAAAGTATGGTTTAGAATAGGAGTTTTATGAAGTTATTTGGCGGTGAGGACTTAATTATATATTTCTTTATATACGGGCTTTTGGCTTGGGTACTGAATACGGTTATATACAGTTTAAAAGAACAAAAGTATATAAATACGGGTGTTTTAAATATTCCGATTCTTATATGTCCTGCCTTAATTATGACTTTGATGATAATAGTATCATCAGGGAAAAATGTCAGCTATTACGGAATGCTTATGATGGCTTTTATAGACTGTTTTATACTGGATAAGTTAGGATTGTTTTTTTCACAAAGACTGCTTTTAAAAAAGGAAATAAGCCCTGAAAAGTTGGGATATGGTAAGAGCCTGAAGATTGGGTTAATAAATGCGATTATTATAATAGTTGTATGTTTCACCTGTTTAAAAACTTTACAGCCTATTATATTTTCTTTGGTATCGCTGATTCCAAGAATAATAGTAAATATAATTGCAATTGTTCTTTTACTGCTTCTGATTTCAGATATTGGGTTTACATATATTTTTGTCAGAAAATACCATATGCAAAGTATGGACGGCAATATAGCCAAGAGAAAAAATACTTTTGGAGAATGGATTTCAAAAAACATATGGAAGAGAATTTATAAGCTTTATCCAAGCCTTTTATCAGATGATTTTGAAGACAGCAGTAAGGGTATTTCAGATGCGGATAAATTACTTGAAGAACAGGGCATTATATTTGCCAAAGGGATAAATGCCGCTAAGCTTATTTGGGTGCTTTTTATATCTTCGCTTATCGGAGATATTGTAGAAACCATATATGTGCTTATTGTAGGACATGAACTTATGAGACGCTCAAGTTTTGTACTCGGACCTTTCAGCCTTGTATGGGGACTGGGTGCGGTAATACTTACGTTGGCACTTTCAAAAGTAAAAAGGCAGAATAATCTGTCTATATTTATATCAGGCTTCTTTTTTGGAGGAGTATTTGAATACTTGTGCTCCGTATTTACTGAAGTATTCTTCGGTATGAAGTTCTGGGACTATTCAAATATGCCTTTTAATATTGACGGCAGAACAAATCTTTTGTTTATGTTCTTTTGGGGCATAGTGGCTTTGGTATGGTTTAAATTTATATACCCTCCTTTTTCAAAGTTTATAGAGAAAATTCCACCTGTCACAGGTTCAGTACTTGCAGTATTTATAGCACTGTTTTTTATCTGCAACGGAACGGTTACTTCAATGGTAATGATACGGACTACGGACAGAAAAAAACACCCTGAAGCAAGGAATGTAATAGAGCAGTTTATAGACAATGAGTATCCGAATAAAGTGGTAAGAAAGCTTTGGCCGAATATGAATTTTTTGGAGGAGTAAATAATGAATAAAAGTGGTAAAACAATGGCTGTAATTATGGCATTACTTGCGGCAACATTCTATGCTATAAATACTCCTTTTTCTAAAGTACTTTTGAAAAATGTCAAACCGACATTTATGGCTTCATTTTTGTATCTGGGAGCCGGAATCGGTGTAGGTATAATGTATCTGCTTAATTCAAAAAGAGAGAAGAATATTGAAAAGCTGTCAAAGACAGACTTGCCATATACTGTAGGTATGATTGTTCTTGATATTTTGGCCCCTATATTTTTAATGATCGGAATAAATATAGGTTCCGCTTCAAATGCATCATTACTTGGAAACTTTGAAATCGTAGCGACCACACTCATCGCTCTTTTGATATTCAAAGAGGTTGTAACATCAAGGCTGTGGCTTGCCATAGGGTTTATTACATTATCAAGTATAGTTCTTTCATTTGAAGGAAGCGGAAGTTTTAAATTCTCTTTGGGTTCATTGTTTGTAATACTTGCAACATGTTGTTGGGGACTTGAAAACAATTGCACAAGAATGATTTCGGATAAGAGTACTTATGAGATAGTGATATTAAAAGGAATATTTTCAGGTACAGGTTCATTTATAATTGCAATAATACTTGGGGAGAGGATACCTGATATAAAATATATTTTGACTTCAATGTTGCTTGGGTTTGTGGCATATGGTCTCAGTATATTTTTATATATCAGAGCACAGAGAGATTTGGGCGCGGCCAAAACCAGTGCATATTATGCAATAGCTCCTTTTATAGGTACATTCTTATCATTTGTGGTAGACGATGACATATTGACAGAAGTTTATTTTATCGGACTTATATTTATGATAACAGGAAGCATGATTGTAGTATATGATACGATGTTAAAAAATCATATTCATTACCATATACATACGATTGTTCATACACATAACGGCTCAACACATAGGCATGTAATTAAGCACGAGCATACTCACTCTCATTTGGGTTCAGAAAAAAAACATTCTCACAGTCATAATGATTATATAAACAGTGTGGAGCATAAGAGGATGCATGAGACGGGTGTGTAGATTTAGATTTATATTTAATGTAAATGTTGACATTACATTAAATAGGTTATATTATTTTACTAAAAAAGGAGTATACAAATGCAGATATCCAGCAGATTTACAATAGCATTACATATTTTTGCATGTGTAGAATATTTTAAAGATAAAGAGAAGATAACCAGTGACTTTCTGTCAGGCAGTATAAGTTCAAACCCTGTAATTATCAGAAATATTCTTTCTCAGTTAAAGAAAGCCGGACTTATAAATGTAGTCAGAGGAACCGGAGGTATAGAGATTATAAAAGAGCCGTCTGAGATAACATTTTATGATGTTTATAAGGCGGTTGAAGTGGTTAAAGAAGAGGGACTGTTTCATTTCCATGAGGAGCCGAATCCTGCTTGTCCTGTAGGGAAAAATATACATGGAATATTGGACGGTAAGCTTAGCGAAATACAGGATGCTATGGAAAACAAAATGAAAAGCTATACTCTTTTGGATATTGAAAAGGGTATAAAAGAGATTTCAGACTGAAAGATGCTTATAACAGGCATCTTTTTTAATATAAAGTATTGACAAGCTTGATGTAATTATTTATATTACAACTATTATATGTTCTGTTTTTGAAGGAGGCAAGTATGAATCAAAATGAAAGACTTGATTATCTCATAGAAGCTTTTAAAGAAGATTCCGGTGAGTATAAGAACTTAAAAGTACCTGTAGATACAGAAGGGAAGAAAAGAATACTGCGTTCTCTTATGAATATCAGAATGCCAAGAGAAATGAATACTGAGGTATTAAAAATACAAGATGAATATCTTAGAGAAGCTATAAATGAAAACGGTATAGTATATCTTTCTGATATAGATACAGTGGAAGATTCTATTTCTATATGGCAGGGAGATATTACAAGGCTGAAGGTGGATGCAATAGTTAATGCTGCAAATTCACAGATGCTCGGTTGCTTTATTCCTATGCATACATGTATTGATAATTGTATACATACATTTGCCGGTGTGGAGCTTAGAAATGAATGTAACAAAAAAATGAACCGGCTAAGGATTCGTTATGGCAGGGATTATGAACAACCTACAGCAATTCCTATGCTCACAGATGCTTACAATCTTCCCGCAAAAAAGATTGTTCATATAGTCGGCCCTATTGTACAAGGGGGACTTAGCAAAAGGAATGAAGAAGATCTTAAAAACTGTTATAAAAACACTTTAGATCTTTGCGTTGAAAACGGATTGAGAAGCGTGGCATTTTGCTGTATATCTACCGGAGTATTTCATTTTCCGAATAAAAGAGCAGCTGAAATTGCAGTAGCAACTGTAAGAGAATGGTTAAAAGAAAATCAAGGCAAAATTGATAGAATAATATTTAATGTATTTAAGGATGAAGATAAGAAATATTACGAGAGGGAACTATGGATAAAAAAGAATGTTGGTTACAGTGGGCAATAGAATTACAGAGTCTGGCACAGATAGGTCTTAGTTATTGTAAAGATATATACGATAAAGAAAGATATCAGAGAATCAGAGATATTTCTGCAGAAATAGTTTCATTTATGATGGATATTCCAAATATGAAAGTTAAAGATCTTTTCTGCAATGAAAGTGGTTATCAGACACCAAAACTTGACACCAGAGCCGCTATTTTTAAAGATGAAAAAATTCTTCTTGTACATGAAAATGACGGCAAATGGTCTTTACCGGGAGGATGGGTGGATGTTAATGTATCAGTAGGCGAAAATGTAGTAAAAGAGGTTAAGGAAGAATCAGGATTGGATGTTATCACGGAAAAAGTAATAGCGATTCAGGACAGATCAAAACATAATCTACCTGTCTATGCATATGGAATATGTAAAATTTTTGTCCAATGTTCTGTAATTGGTGGTAAATTTGAAGAGAATAATGAAACGACAGAATATCGTTATTTTTCAATATCAGAATTACCTGAACTGGCAACAGAGAAAAATACTGTAGAACAAATCAAAATGTGTTTTGAGGCTTATAAATCAGATAATTGGAAAACATTATTGGATTAATTATTTTAGAAAATTCACAGAAAGGATCAGAACTATGGATATTGAAGTTTTTAAAATATCTGACGGTTACAGAGAGTCTATCAATAAAGGAATAGCTGCAATGCAGTATTTTAAGGGCAGAGTTAAGTATGGAACCGGCGACAGAGAAGAGCAGTTACAAAGATTAAAGAATGAAATTAGAAGTTGTGATGCAATTTTGATTGGAGCCGGTGCAGGCCTCTCCACATCTGCCGGATTATCATACACCGGTGAGAGATTTGATAAGTATTTCTTTGATTTTGCAAAAGCTTTCGGTATAAAAGATATATATTCAGGCGGTTTTTTCCATTTCCTAACGATGAAACTCGCTGGGCTTGGTGGGCGAGGGCAATTTATTATAATAGATATATAAAGGCTCCTAAGCCTGTCTATGAAAATTTACTTAAGGTTGTTAGTGGAAAAGATTATTTTGTAGTTACTACGAATGTTGATCACCAGTTTCAGAGGGCAGGTTTTGATAAAAAGAGGTTATTCTATACACAAGGAGACTTCGGGCTGTTCCAAAGTGAGGATGGTAAGGATGGCATTACCTTTGACAACGAAGTCTGGGTCAATAGAGCTATGGAGGCACAGGGATTTATACGTGATGATTCTGGCGAATTCGATGTTCCTAGTGATAAGTCAATCAAGATGCAGATACCTTCTGAACTAATTCCTGTTATGCCAACCACAGGAGGACCGGTTACAAATAACCTTAGAGCTGATGGGACTTTCGTCGAAGATGGTGGCTGGCGAGATGCTTCGGCAAGATATTCGGATTTCCTGCGCAGACACGAGAACATGAATGTGCTATTTCTTGAGCTAGGTGTCGGTGCAAACACACCGGTGATAATAAAGTTCCCATTCTGGCAGATGGCGATTACGAATAATAACTCAACTTATGCGTGTGTCAATTACGGTGAGGCTTTCTGTCCAGCAGAACTTGAAGAGAGAAGCATTTGTATAAGCAGTGATATCGGTGATGTGCTTGAAATAATACTGCAGTTCTAATCAATAGCTTAGGAGAATTTGAGTTGCATGAATATCTTAATTGAAAAAGGCATAAATGATGCTAATGCATTGTCGCTATGTGAATGGTCTAATGATAAGGGTAAGGATTTTCAAGAACAATGGATGGGGAACAGGGTATCTTATCCGCTTGATTGTGACAAAATAAGAGAACTTGAAAATGTTTTTTCAATTTTCAATGATGATGAGTTTATCGGGATAATACAAGAAATAAGATCAAGTAAAGATAGTATCCACATCGGTAGGTTTGTACTAAATCCTGAAAAAACATGTATGGGCCTAGGTTCAATGGCATTAAAAGAATTTCTAAAATACATTTTCGATAATAAAAACGTTAATAGCATTACCTTATCAGTT
>NZ_CALLVU010000076.1 GCF_938015485.1 uncultured Lachnoanaerobaculum sp.
CCTTGTTCTGCTTTGTCAAAATATTTGTTGTTCCAGCGTCCTTGCCTGCGTTGAACTGATCCCAAAGAAGATCCATTGAAAGCTGAACGCCCTTGCCCTGGCTCAACTTATCATCATTGTTTGTTCTATTCTCAGCTGTACCTGTTGTAAATCTTCCCTCTGCGTCAGGATCCATAGCCAAACCTACGAAGATATCAAGTCTCTGATCTGTAGAAGGAGCACATTTGATAACATTGTTCTCAAGTGCGGCCTTAATATCCTGATCCTCAAGCCCTGACAATCTTACAAAGTTAACACCTCCGACTGTAAAGAATCTGTCGTCATTATGTACATTTGCTGCAACAGCCTTTGCAAGCTTGAATACATCCTCATTACCTGACTTTGTAGGCTGATACTGCTCTCTCTGAATATATACCGCAACACCGATCATATCCTTAAGATTACCGATGTCCCTCTCACTCATATCAAGACCCTTAGCCTCAAACTTAATATTGCTGAGCTTAGCTGCTATATCACCTACATTAACGATATCTGAACGGAATACCTGTGCATATCCCGGATACATATTATCAACTGTTATCTGAATCTTGCCGCTTGCATCTGTAACGATCTTTCCATAAGATCTACCGATATTCTTAGAAAGCTGCTCCTTATCCTTTAACTCTGCATTGAAATCAACATTGTTATAGCCCTTTGCTCTTTCCTTGTATTGCTCAACACTTCCATTTCTTGCTATAGCGTTGTGATTCTGATCCGCTCTGATGAAGAACTGGTCGCCTACATATCCTAAATTACCTACACCGTCTACTATAGACCAGCCTGCACCGTTCATAGTCTCATCTGCGTACTGTCCGTATAATCCTAAATCTACAAATTTAACTCCAAAATCACCTGTTGTTGCCTTAGTTGTTACATTAAGTGAATCGGTCCAATATGCATATCCTGTACCTGCCAACACCAATCCCAATGCCATTATTCCACCAACTAAAGTATTTCTTCTTGAACGCTTCATAACTTCCTCCTGAATTATAAAATTATTATGTTGTTAATCATGATATTCAACTTTAAAACTAATCTTAGTTTTCCTTATGGGATTATTATATCTCATTTAATAAATAATTAAAACATACCCGGGTTATAATCCGACTACCACTAAAGTAGTAGTCGGATTACTACTCGTTTACCTTCATTTCAAAAATATATACATACAGCTTTGTAAATATATATATTTTACCGTCCTTAGGCAGATTATTTTCTCCTTCAACATAAAATATCGGTTCTCTTATCTCATCTGAAAGCTCCAATATATCTACCATACTCTTTATTTTTATAAACGGTCTTTCTTCAAATGCAGGTAAGGTATCAATACATATCATCCTGCTGCCGTATTTTCTCATAAACTGCTTAAGTTTTTTGATCTTTAATTCTTCTCCGACAGCCTCTGCACTGAAAAATCTCACAAATACCAATATTGCAGCCGATATGATAAGCAGCAGTACATATAGTGAATACTCTTTAAATCCCACCTTTGAACTTACTGTAGTCGTTTGCGTTATATCGCCCTTATCACTACTTACATCATCCTTTTTTATCTGATAGAACTTATCATTTGAAATAGGAATATCCACCTTATAGGAAAATTCCTTTTCCTCACCGTCTATACTGTATTTACCGCTAAATAGTATATAAAAGTCCTTATCGGTTTCACCTCCAAGTTTGCCCTCTATCTCCTGTGCATAATTTTTGTAAGTCATTCTGTCTATATCAAGGCTCTTATCTATCTTAACATCGTCGGTCACATTCTCATCTATCTTACCGTCTAAAAGAGGATATACCTTTTCATATACTATGCTCTTTTCATCGCCCTCACCTGCCTGATAGCCCTGTAATACAGCACTTATAGTGTAGTCTCCCGATAAATTGACGGCATTTGTCAAGATAATTTCAGAATTAAAATCAATACTTACAGTATCTGTAACAGCGCTCGGATAAACTCTGCCCTCTTCCAAAAAATCTCCGTCAAAGATATCATTCTTTTGCAGATGTACCTTGTAGGATGCCTGAGTGGTAATATTATAACTGTTTACACTCATCTCTTTTGTCTGTGTATGCGGTCTGAGCTTTATAAACAGTGCCGCTATACTCGCTGCCAAAAGTATCAAACCTGTCGCATACAAAAATATCCTTGCCTCTTTTGTCAGTTTAATACAGTTTTTATTTTCAGTGTCGGCTTCTTTGCCTTTTACAACCTTCATTATTTGTCCACAACTCCTTCAGGAATTTTATTCTGTACTCTTAAAAGCAGCCACGGTAAGCCCACCTTCGGAATCACCTTTATAACGATACCTCTGACATCGTTAGGCTCCACCTTTCTCTCATCAACTGCATTATTATTGTCTCCTTTAGTCTGAAAGCTTATATTACCCGCCTTATCCTGTAAAACTTTTTCTATCCTGTGAACTATAGTTATATCGTCTCTTTTAAAGCAGATAATCTCACCTTCACTAAGCGCATTTATCTCTTCTTCTTTGTCTATCTTTTTTATAAGTACCATATCTCCCGGCATTATAAGCGGTTCCATACTTCCTGTAAGTATCGCTTTTGGATAAATAGGAAATACACCCACACAAAACCATACAAATAATGTGGCAAACAAAAGTGATACCAAACCTTTTATATCCGCTTTCCTATCCTTACTCTCATACCTGTCTCTTGAAAATACATGGTCCACTACAAACATTGAATATATTATCGGAAATGCAATACCGATAGACCCTTCCAAAAGCCAAGGCAGTTCAGGCAATACCGGAAAACACCTCTGAAAAATCTGTATTATGCTCAAATATATTACACCGGGTAATACCCCTCCGTAAAATACAAGTACAGATACCAAAACATTCTTTGTTATTATCGGAAATATCGTCTGTACACCGTATATAAAAATGTCTTTAGTACTCTTTGCTGCTGTTAAACCTCCAAAGTTAATCTCTACCAAGCAAAATATAACCGTTATAATAACAGTTGCCGCCCTTTTGTATTTGCAGGTCTTATACGATGCAGCAAACAAATATTGCCTTATCATCTCTCTTGCCGCAATTTGCGGTAATACGGTAATCATATTAAAAAGTATTCCAAGTACCGATATATCATACGGACTTGAGGCAAGCTTTTTCATAAATACCGCAGGCACAAATTGTATCGCTATAAATATTATTCCGCCTGAAATCCCGTACCCCGTCAGATACTTATCTCCTTTATGCATAATATAAAGACGCGGCAATATAAAAAATATGATACCTGTAAGTACACACCAATACAGTGACAAGGCTAAAGGCACAAAGCTGAGTCTTCCTTTAATATATGGCAAAGCCGGTATTATAACACATATTAAAAGCAGACTTGCATATATTGCATATCTGTTTTCAGCGCTTAATTTCCTCATTGTTTGTGTCCGCTTCCGCCTTGCTTTCAGTATTATTCTCTGTCTTTGTTATACTTTCTTTTGCACTTGTTTCTTCAATACTTGGCTTATTTTGTATGCTTTCCTTTATAGTCTGCTCCTCAGTATTTGCAGTCGATTCTTCCTGTGCACTTTCTGAAGCTGATTTTTTGCCCTGATCCGGTCTTATAGTGATATCTCCTTTATCAGCCGGATCAACCTTTTCCTGACCCTTCACATCACCGCTCATCTCTATATCCACATCGTATACAACCGGAATATTTGCCTTTACCTTAAGCTCCGATTTCCAGTATGCAAACGCTGTTATTCCTGATGACATTGCCATAACCGCCACCAAGACGGCTAATACAGTTTTTTTCATATTGCCTCCTATTTTACACTCTTATTTACTTTGTAACCTGCCTGAAACACATCATAAGGAATTTCAAGTGAGTATTTAACCATCACGCCGTTTTGTACACCTAAGGTATCATCTCCAAGCTCTTCAAGATTAGATGCATCTATATCAAGCTTTGTCGGCAAATCCTTAATCATATTTGCACTTTCATCACTAAGCTTTAAATAAATCTGACCTATACTTTCATCCTTATCTTCCTTACTCAAAGTCTCATAAACCTCAAACTGAATCGGCTGTGTATATAGAGATTCATTTTCTCCAAGTGCATAGCTGACTCCGTTATATATAAAAGCGGCACTGTCTGCCTGTAACTCCACATCCTCTCCCGTCTTTGATAAATCAAGCTTTGTATAATTCAATTTATTTACACTGCTTCCTTCTGTAGGTGTTATTTGAAAATCCAATCTCAAAAGCTTGCCCTCAAGTAATGCATTGACAGGCAGTCCTTCATCAAAAGATATTTCAAGTTCCTTGTCTGTGGGATTAAACTGTGCTAAAACAGGTGTTTCCACATTGCCTCTTGTATCTGTAATACTTGCAGAATACTTCTCACCGCTCTTACCGAATTCCACATCCATAGTACCGCTTGTAAGATTGGCCTGCACACTGATACTTGAGTTCCAGCTTGCATAGCCTGTACCTACCACAACCAAGCCTATAAATAAAGCCCCTAAAATACAAGACTTTACCGAAAACCATTTCTTATGCATATCCGCTCTTCTCCTAAAATATATTTTAAAATCTCAAGTTTATCACTTAAGAATTTAATATCGTTTGAAATCTTTCCATATGTTTTTCAACAAATACCAAAACTTCAGTTCTGTTATATATCTCCAACTTGCTGAATATATTTGAAATATGCTTCTTTACCGTACCTTCCGATATCGACAATTTATTTGCAATCTTTGCATTGGCATATCCCTCTCGCAAAAGCAATGCCACTTCAAGTTCTCTTCTTGTCAATGTATCAATCCTTTTATCATCTTCAGAAGTGTTTCCGACATTTGCCATCAAATCTGATGAATAGAACTTTCCTCCTCTGTCCACCACTCTTAAGCTGTACATGATATCATCTATAAAGGCGTCCTTAAGTATATATGCATCTATGCCCATATTCTTGGCTTTTACAAAATCACTCTCACTTGATGACGATGTTATAACAAAGGTTTTTATATTTTTGTTCTGACTCTGTATCCACTCCAAAAAGTCAAATCCGCTTTCATTGTGTAAATTCAAATCCACAAACACACTGTCTATTGATTTTTCCTTAGTCAAATCAATAGCCTCTTTTACCGTGCCGGCTTGCACAGTCTCTTCATCAGGTCTGTGCAGTTTTATCACAGATTCCAATCCCTGTCTTGCAATGGGATGGTCATCCAAAACAAGTACCATATATGCCTCCTTATCTCGGTAAACTAAGTTTTACTCTGACCCCACTTTTGTCACACTGTACTATGCTCAAAAGTCCTTTAAGTAAAACCGCTATACTTCTCATATTTCTCAATCCGTTGCCTTCATGGAAATCTTTGTCATCTTTGGAAAAGCCACAACCGTCGTCTTCAACCGTCAGTTCAACGGAATTGTCGGTTAACTTTAACCTGACATCTATATTCTTTGCCTGCCCATGTTTTATAGCATTATTGACCGCCTCACATATCACTCTGTAAAGTGCTATCTTCTGCGCAATAGCTATGTAATCGGCCTGCTCATCCAAATCAATATCTATATTTACTTCATTTAATCTCTCGACCTCTTCCATATATGCATATGTAGTGTGAATAAAAGTATTCAAATTGTCTTTAAACCTTTTGCCGTATATACTCTCACGCAACTCAGTCATAGTACTCTCTATGGAAGTTCTGATTAAGTTTATTTCTTCTACATAATTTTCTCTGTTTTTTATCTTACCTTCCAATAAAAGCATTCTGCATGCAATTCCGAAGAGCTTCTGTATTACAGTATCATGGATCTCATTTGCAATACGATTCTGTTCCTCCACTGAAACGAATCTCTCTATCTGAGAATACATATCCAAGTTGTTGAAAACGGTCTTTATAAGATGCAAATAAAAGTCTTTTACTTCCCCTGACGTATCATCCACCTTTCTCACCAGCACACCGCTTATATATGCGCTCTCACCGAAAACCGTTACCTCATAGCTGTCTCCTCCCGAATCCATATAGAATATATCCTTGCTGTCTTCACTTACCGGTTTGCTTACCTTTTCATTCCAGTCTCTTATCTTAACTAAAATATCATCATATGTCCTTTCATCCATACCGTTGCTTTCTATAATTTCAGGCACATCGTCACGCTCAAACTTTATGAGCATAAACTCTGAATACATCTTATTCTTTTTTAATGTCAGATAAAGTTTTTCCATAATCTTTTTAGGATCCGTCATTGCAAAAAGTCCGAAGCTCTCACTTAGCTCAGACAGCATGGTAAACGCATAGTTACTTAGTTCTTTTTCTTTTTGCAACTCTATATTGAGCCTTTCCGACTTTTCCTTTTGTTCGTCAATACATTTTATATAAATTCGCACAATATAAAACTCGCACATCAACATCATCACTCCCACAACAATGTTGATCTTCTGATATGCCAAATTTTCTATGCTCTTTCCTCCAAAGGCACAAATCCAACACCATATACAGGCTATAAATGTTATAACTATGTTTTTGTCAAAGGCGACCACTAAAAGTATACAATTCACCTCATACCACAGATATGGGCTGTTGAACCCACCGCTTAAGAATATGAAGATACCGTATGCGAATACCTCCAAGCCGAACATCACTCTGAAATGTAGTACATTTTCACAGACTCTTTTGTACAGCCAACAACTAAGCGCACAGGATATGGACATACCTAAAAAGATATATCTGTTTATATTCTCTCCGTTGTAGATTGATACTAAAATGTAAAATACTGTAGATACTACAAATGAGACTCCTCTCAACAGTACATTTATATTTATATAATTGGAACTCTCTCTGCCATCAGTCATATCATCCTTATTTCCAAGTATAAAAGTTTTCAGATATCTAAATATGTTTCCTATTATACTCTAAAAATTATTTATAACTTAGCCATAATCTCAGGTTATAATATTCTAAATTTATTATTATTTATCTATACAATAACTTTTAACTTAATTTTTTATTTTGGATATATAATAGTTTTTACCCAAATATGTAATCAATGTGTCTACAGAACCAGTATACCACACTTTTATGAAAATGATTATCCTTCTTTAACACTTATCCTATATGTGTTTACAACCCTGTACTTTTATATTATTCTATTCTTATATATGATTTCCATTGCATGACGACACAGGAGGTTATAATGGCAAATATAATTGACTATATTAAATGGCGTGGGGATTTGTCTTTTGATGTTTCTCCTTTTAATGAACTTGATAATGCGGTTTTTTCATTATTCTCCTATATTGACTTAAAAGACTTGCAGAATAATATAAATTCAACAGGTATTACTATTTCAGATGCCTGCAAATACCTGATTGATCATAACTACCGCTACGGTTATATGAGTGCAATAGGTACAGATTTTTTAAATTCTCTTTCAGCCTCAGAAAGATTTGGCAAGGTTATGATAGTTGATTATATAGATCTCTACCATGAGAAAAAATACCAATTTTCTTCAACGGGATTTATGTATGACGACAGCCTGATGTATATTGCGTTCAGAGGAACCGATGACAGTATTGTAGCTTGGAAAGAAGACTTTATGATGAGTTTTTCAGTTATTCCTGCTCAGAAATTTGCACTTGATTTTCTAAAGAGGGTTATTTCACACCACCCTAATACCGACTTCATAGTGGGAGGACACAGTAAGGGAGGCAATCTTGCAATATATTCCTGTGCAATGTGTGATGAAATTTTCAAAGACAGAATCACTGCAATATATAATAACGACGGCCCCGACCTCTGTGATGAGGTGATAAACACCGATGTAATGAATGCTGTCAAGGATAAAATAATCAAGATAGTTCCCGAATTTTGTGTGGTAGGTATGATTTTTAACAATACAAAGAATATAAAGGTTGTAAAAGCCGATAATATTGCTTTCTTACAGCATGATATACTCAACTGGAACTGTATAGGAACAAGTTTTGAGTATGCCACTGATGTAAATAAGAATGCGGATAAATTCAACAGTTTTGTAGACAGGATTCTTGAAAACACCGACTTGGGAAGACGCAAGGAGTATGTGAACAGTTTCTTTGATAAGATAATAGATGCAGGCACGACAAGACTGCCTTGGGGGAAGAATAACCGTAATACTTAAATTAAAAGGGATTTGAATCAATAAACGGTTCAAATCCCTTTTTTATCAAAAGAGCAGAGGAAACTTTCATTCCTCTGCTCCAAATAAATTTATATTATGCCTCAATATATACAATATCGAATTATTTTACCCATCTTCCTGAAGCGTCAAGTCTGTAGCCGTCTGCAGTAGTTGTATTGCTTAACATTGCTCCTGACGGACTCTTGTAGTACCAATCATTCTCCATCAAAGAAATACCATATGCCGTCAACCTGCTTCCATGTATTGGTTAAAAAATCTTATATTCTTTGCTTGTGCTTCATCCGAAATATATACAAGTCTCTCACCACACATTGCCATTCCGTATCCTTAATTATCATCTGTATGATATGAACTTATTAAACTCATTTAATAAAATCTACTTTTAGCAAACGAAACAACCGGACTGCCTTGGGGTAAGAATAATCGAAATACTTAAATATAAAGGGATTTAAACCAATACACGGTTCAAATCTCTTTTATACTTCGTAAAGTGGTTTTATACGCCCCTCTTTTATCAGTTTTTCAACTTCTTCAGCTGTTAATTTAACCGGGCATCCCGGCATGGATAACCTGTCTAAATAATCTTGATATGACTCTTTTTGCATTTCTTCTTCACTTTTATTTCTCATTATAGCAGTTCCCTTTCTAAATCAAAGTCCAACCCAATTTCCTCTAAACTTATTTCTCTGACACTAAGTTCCGTCCTTAAAATATCTAATACTTCGTAGTATGCCAATGCTCTTCCATCCATAAAACCGTCTTCTCTATTGTCCTTTGATTCTTCGACTGCTTCTCTCGCTCTTTCTATTCTTCCCACAATATAGGCTATTCCTTCAATGCTAATCCTATCTGCCATATTCTCCTCCTTTACTCAAATATCTTTAACAGCTTCTCAATAGTATCCGTACATTCTGCATAGAGAAAAATTTCCTCTTCAGTTCTTACAATAGTAAAAGGATTTCCATCTATTTCGCAATCATATAAATCATCCAATGGTGTTACGTGCTTTTTACCGATACTGATATTTTCCTTTTTTAAAATAATTTGTAATTTTTTCAGTTCCTCTTCCGCCGAAATTCTCTCGTAATTCTGAAAATAAATCCTGTTTTTATCATTTTTAAGTAAAAAAGTTTTCATTATGATATACAAACCTCCATAAGAATTACTTTACCGTCCTATTATTATTTCTCAACGATTTCAAACATATCAGGAGGATACAAATAATCGTCACCTGAATCATCTATGATTCTATACCAACCACGTTCTATAGATACTACCTCATAAATCTTATTGTATGTTAATACCAAATAATCTGTTTTACCAAGCCATTTAACCTTCATTTCTTTATTAAAATCATCCTTTATTTACAAAGCTCATGATCAGGTATATAACCTACCTCCATCTCCTTTTTCTCGGATCTTCGCCCTCTTTAGGCTTAGGGTATAGCTCTGTAAATATTCCTTTTTCGTATCCAATACTATGTGGTAGTTTTGGATATAAACTATCTAAATGATCTATAATCTCTCTGTCTCTAAAATTTAAACTTTTAAATTCCTCTCTCCTTGCATTCCACTCTTCATAGGTTTTCAACTTCATAAACTCATCTCTTAAACTCATAACACAACTCCTTCAATCAATTTCTATCTCTGCCGGACTTATACGTAAAATATATCATAAACAGAAATTCATTCTATCAACTTACCTTCATTTTATCACCTATTAATAGCATTTCAACTAATGTTTTCCTTTTATTGACATATAGCTCACTTCTTACTTTAGTTGCATTTAATAAAAATATATATTACTACAGTAAGTAGTCTATATATCTATAACGGTAATAATCCACTCCTATAAGTAATTAAAACTTTACATAACAAAAAAGACACCTATATTAAGTGTCTCTAAACTTCCATCTTTATAGGAAAGTAAGTCGGAGTTGCACCGGCCTTTTCCCCGTAGGGCTGTATACCTCCTATACGATTACCTTCCGGTTGTATTATCTCATATTATCAGAAATTGTCAATTCCTAATATATATGAAAAACGCACACTTCTTCTTATAATTCTTTTTAATGTTTCATATTTACAAATAAAGTTATATAATTACACTATCTTAATATAAAAGGCGTTCCGGAGATTAGAGAGTTATAGATCTTAAACAGATTTTTAAATTAACATAAAAGAAAGGAAATATTATATACCTGTAATAGCGAGATTTTATGGTATCGTAATAAAATGTATTTTCGACAAAATGAACATAACCCGCCACATATTCATGCAATATACGGTGAGTGTATAGGAGCCATTGATATCCAAACAGGTGATATGCTTTAAGGTGACTTACCAAAAAGAGCTTTAAAAATGGTTCAGGAGTGGGCTAATCAACATAAACAGGAATTGATTAAAATATGGGAAACTCAGGAGTTTATAGAACTTCCACCATTAGGATAAATAGAAAGGTTATATATATGTTTCATACTATTAAAAGCATAAAGCCATTAAATAATTATATCTTACTTGCTACATTTACTGACAACGCAGTAAAAATATATGACGTAAAGCCACTTTTTACTACCATAGATGCCTTCAAGTCATTACAGCATACTCCGGGCTTATTTGAACAGGTAAAAGTAGATATCGGTGGATATGGTATCTCTTGGAATGATTATTTGGATTTATCATGTGATGAAATATGGGAAAAAGGAATAATACAAGACAAAGAAAAGATATTTAAATACGCTTAATCTGTGCGACAAAATTGCGACATTATGAAATTTGCGACACGTTTGCGACATAAAATTGTCGTAAATTTAGTCAAATCAATGTACTACAATAAATTAAAAATCTCTTAGACATTTATTAGACATCTTACTTTTAGACAAGCGATTTTAGACATCTATTTTGTATTAAAACTACTTACTTTCAGCCATCACGGAAATTAAAAAACGGCTCAAAGCCTTGTAAATCAAAGCTTTGAGCCTTTTCACACTGATGAGACACCCGGGACTCGAACCCGGGACAACTTGATTAAAAGTCACCCTATATTTAGCATATAAATCGGCTATTTATAAGGCTTCTTGTAAATTAGTGCGACATTTTTGCGACATCTGATATTACTCTATAACTTCGTATTTACTCAGATCGGGAGCGTCGGTATCCAACTCTTTTACATATCTGCCCTCATCATCTACAAAGAAATAAAGCTTTTCACTTGCATCCTCTATGTATCCATTTCTTGCCATAAGACCTGACTGAGTAAGGTAGTAAGACTTACATTCCACATCCACCCACTGCCCACTAAGCATAGCACCGTCATCGGGATTCATATAGTACCAGTCATCACCTTGCTTAAACCAGCCTTTTATCATGTACCCCTTTTGGTCGAATACATACCACCTGCCGTCGATGTATGCCCACCTGCCTGCTATGCGACTGTGTGGCGTGTCGGCATACCACCATTGACCGTCTTTGTCCACGTTCCAGCCAAGAGGATACTCTACCTGTGCAGTTCTGCTCTTCTCTGCTTTTCTTCCGTCCTGTAGTGCTATAGCCGTATGGTGGAACTCATAAAGTAAGATATCACCTCTTCTCAAATATTCGTAAGATAGCAAATACTTAGGAGCGGTTAAAAGTTCAAATTCACCTGTCCTAAGCAATGCCGACGCCTCATTACCTGTGTAAATATCACCCGATACTCTTATGCCTGCTGCATTTACACAAACTGAGACCAGTGCACTGCAGTCTGTTTCGCACGGTGTCTTTATATCCTCTATTCGCCAGCCGTTGGCCTTTGCAAGGCTATATAAGGTCATTCTTTGATTTTGGTCGTATCCGATATTATTATTCTTGCAGGCCTTTTCCATAGCTGTAGCTATCTTCTCTGCTATATTAGAATTCCTTGCCCTAAGCACCTTATTCCAAGGCCTGTTATACCACTCCCTGATTAAGACTTCTCTACCATCCTGATTGCCTGCCATACCACCACTGTATCTACCTCTTTCATCTCTGCTTGCCTGCCCAATTTTAATCATAGTTCTCTCCTAATCGTGAATAATTTCTATTTTGTACTCTTCTGCATTTTTCTTAATGCAACTAAAAAGAGAGCCTGAATAGGCTCTCCGCTTATATTATTTTTCATTATCATTTTTAGAATCCTTTTTATTACCTGAGTCATTTCCGGTAAACATACCTATCACGCCTAATGCAGACACCCCCGATAATATGCTTCCCGACACTTGATGATCTTTAAGAATCAAATATATACCACCAACTATTATCAAGATAGCAATCACAAACCCTAAAATCTGCCCTAAATTATGCGCTTTTATATTTGCATTGAGATATCTTTTTTCCATTTCTCTACGATGCTCTGTTTCAGCTATACCGTTTTCAATTATTCGTTTGGCCGCATCCGGATATAATGCGTTGTACCCTTCCAGTATTTTAGGATGTGGTAAATCGCCTTGATATATTTCAAGTTTTTGATAAATCAAACTTCTTTCTTCTTCTGGTAAACTTTCAACCTTGTCAACTATACTGTCAATTTCATAATTGTTATTAGTTTGTGAACTCATTAGCAACCCTTCTTATTTCAACAAGTGACTTTTTATAGTCTTTCCTAAGTTTTAGTTTCACACTTACTTCATCACTAACAACAGGTTTAATATCGTCATTTCTATAAAAGGTTGGCATTTTAATATCCTGTATACCTTTTATAAATGAATTTAATAAATTGTTGTTTCTACAAGCCTCCATTTTGCTAACCTCCTTGTATAAGAATATTAACAAAAATAAAGAAGATTATCAACAAAATTTTAATTCATAAGAAATCTTAAAACTTTATCCGGAACGAAAAGATTATTACCTTTTCTTAAATCTTCTGCGCTTATTCCTTGTCCTCAACATCTATAAATTCGCCTGTGTTCTTCTTAAGGAATCCCTTTACTGTAATCCATACCCTGCGTACAGGCAAACCTGATAAGGTCATATTTTTAAGTACTGAAAGCACCTCATACACTATGTAAAGCAGCGCAAAAAACTCCATCACTGTAATATCCTGTAAATGCATATACTCTCTTAAAGTATCCGGTACAAACCCTATAAGATTTACCGGGCATAAAATATCTACAAATACCAGACATACCAAAGATAAAAGCATGCCGATTTTGCGAATGCCTCCGTCAATACCTACACTGGAATTAAAGCTTCTCTCTTTAGCGGCTCTTAGACTTCCAAATACAACATCCATTACAATCATAATCACTACAAGTTGAAACAGAATATTTCCTCTCATAATATCAAAAACAGGTTTAAAAATATCAAAATGCATTACCAATGCTCCTTTCTTTGCATCAAAAAAGCACCGATTAGGGTGCTTTAAAATACTTATGAAATCTGCTGTTTTAGTGCTTCCTGTAACACTTGAGAAAAGTTTATATTTCTTTCATTTCATCATCTACTGCCAGCTCCTCAGCATCCAAATCTATCAATGCCTGCTTTACATAAGGTTTTAGCCTGCTAGGTACACTCTTAAAAGTTCTCTTACCTCTGATAATTAGCTGTGCATACAAAATACTTAAATTTTCAAACATATACTTTCTTTCCTTTCTTGAAAATAAAATTGCTAATATATAGAAAAACATTTTCATGTTCCACTACCGCCGTTCATAACCAAATCTGTCAGCTCCGCAAGACTTGCTGCGTTAAGTTCAGCTTGCTTTTTTATAGCTGCCAGCTCTGCTGCATCCGTCATAGGCGTGGCATGTGATACAGCAGTATGCTCTTTCTTGCTCACATCTATACTGTCTATAACATTGCCATCAGGAACTTCAAATGTTCCTATCTTGATATTTTCTATATCTGCCTGTTCGGATGCCACCGATATTACAGAGCCGTCCAGACGATAAAATACTGTATATTTCATATTGTTCTCTCCTCACTAAAAATTATTTTGCATAGAACTATGTCCATATACGTACACATAAAATTGTGTTTGCCCGAAACCCCAGTCATACGGGATATGGAGTATAAATGACATGTTTCCTGCCCAATCCCTTGTAATCTCTACTTGCACGGGGCAGCGCCGGATAAATGTTGCAACAAAATTGCTATCGTTTTTACCTAAAGGCATCCTTCCGATATTACGCCTTCCATTTCCCTTATCTCGTCTTACAAAGCCACTATCTACATCAACTCCCACTAAATCCACGCCTATGAAAAGTGTTTCGCTACCGCTAAAAGCATTACCTAGTGCTATAGGCTGATTATTCTGCAGTTGACTCACACTAACGTTAGAGTTTATAGCATACTCATTCGTCCTATCCGCCCAATCTCTTGTTCCTGTCACGCCATTGATATTTATACCCCTTACCACATTTTGCGGGTAGAGATTGCCTGATGGTAAAAAGACAAAAGAGGCATTTTGTATGTAGTGGCCTGTAGGTATCTTACTTACTATACCTCTGCCCCTGTTAGCACCTGTGTCATCGTCCCATACAAAACCCTCGTTATTAACAGCTGACACCACATGTGACGGACTGGTCCACTGTGGAATAGCACCTCGGACTCCTAGCACCGTTGTATCATCAAGCATCTTATTAGCTCTTAAACTGATCGCATCTGCCAATTTTTCATAATTAACAAATGCTAGCGGCTGATACTGCCCTACATTTTGATAGTATCCTTGTGGAAACCTAAATCCAATCTTGGGCGGATTTTCCCAATGTATATTTACAATTTCTATAGATGCAGTTGCATTAGGTCTTGAAGGTATCTGCCCCCTTCTGTCCGCTACAGTCAAGCTCTCTAACATTTTTGCAGGGTCCACACCCAGAAGATTTGCAAGCGCCTCATACTTTATATAAATGTATGCCTCATGTCCTGCCGGATGTGGTGGCCGATGATACCATCCGCTTCTGAAAGTTGCCCATATCTGATGACGCCAGTCTTCACGCCCAATGGCAAAGGCCACTACCGCACCTTCACCCCTATCCTCTATAAGGCCTTCAACTATTTCATCATTGCTATCCACAGTTATAGTTGCGTAGCCTTTAACAACATGCTCCCTTTTTGCTGTCACATCATCAGAGCCGACGCCACCTGCTCCACCTCTTAAAAGTATCGCCTGTGCCATATTACACCCCCTTCATAAGTAGCAAGATATCGGTTTCAGGCTTCTTTACAAAGCAGCTTATCACTATATATCCGTCATAAGTGTCTATCCTGTCCACACAACTCCAAGCCTTTTTTATAGCCTTTACCCTTGCGCTATCAGTAACTCCGTCAGGTATCCGTAAGGATATCTCAGGCACATCTGTAGCCTTGATTCCTGCCACATCTATACGCTGTGTGTAAGGTCCTTGAGCACTAAACCTTGAAGCTGTCACTTGTATCTGCCTTGTATTGTTCGATCTACTAATTTGTTCCTGTAAATTATCCGCCTTTTTCCCAAAATCCTCATACACTTTGGTCTTTAAAGTATTCACCTTATTATCTAAGTCCTCATATGAAACGTATAGAACACTTGGATGAGACACAGTAACATTGCTGATATTTGAAAACACAAGTTCAATTCGTACTCTTTTATCTGTTCTTTCAACTGTACTTGTATTTATCACATATTCGGCATCTGCACCGCAGTTATCATATGCATACAGCTTTATACCACTAGACGTTTCAACCATGAGGCCAAGCTCTCTAAAGTAGTAATCAAAATCGACATCAGGAAAATCACCAGTCACAACGCAACCCGTATCTGTTAAATCAATTGATAATTCAGTGATTTCTAACCTTTGATTTACTAATCTTTCTATCGTATTAAAGTTTGCCGGTGGTGATCCATCCCCAATTACCATAGAATGTATTTTTAAAGCGTCTTCTGTCTGTGCCTTGCTTAGTGCCCTTCTTCCACTTGTAGTAAGTGTCATTCCATTCCAAGCCATTAACTCACCTGCCTTATTGTCAAAATATTGGCTTCGCTGATAATACCTCTTTCAAAGATATTAAATGTTAAAGCCTTTTCATATATCAGATTTGCCATCATGTTTGAAGGATTTATCTCTTCCATCAACTTTTTTATCTCTTCCTTTTGACTATCAAACCTTGTATATACGCTTATTGTTACTGTGTAATCCTTTATTTTTACATCATACCCTTGCTCACCACATATCAAAGCCAATCTCTTTTTTAAGCCTTTCAGTGTTAGTGGAATATGATTAAACCATCTCGACAGTACTCTTGACCTTCTTGATTCAAGAGTATCATCCGCCAATGATTTTATTCCTACAATATCTTCAAACCTTGATAGACCATACTCATCTGCAGTACTTATGTATTCATTCTTTAGAATCCTATCAAAAGATTTCCACAAAAATTCAAATTCAGGATTTTCTGCATCAAGTAATGCAATGTTCTCTTTAAATTCCGCTAAAAAAGAAGGTAAGTATGACGCCAGATTTACATTTCTTGTCATTCTCTTACCTCCTTAAATACAGGGATTTCATATTGATTCAGTGCCAAATTTTTATTAACTCCATTTATTGTCGTATTACCAATATCCACAATGCCTTTTATTTGTAAAAGCCTTGTTTCAATCTGTGCTATTCTTACTATCAAAGATGATGTGATTGCCCATGATTTACAAAGTTCTAGCAAATACACTTTTATAGCTTCTTCCATAGCACTGCGCATATTAGACCAGCTATAACCCGTTTCAAAAGTAATCTCGGTTTTTACAGATATTTCAACGCCTCTCACACTTTTCACATTAACTACGTGTCCTATAGGTGCAAGTCCGTATCCTTCCCCTGGAGTATCCTCCGGATCTATTGTCTGCTGTACATTTTTTATCAACTGATTTGATGCAACTCCAAAGTTAGAGTCTACTATAGTCAAAAGTACAGTTCCTCCAACTGTCAGCTTCTTTTCTTTCCCTGCACTAAACACAGTAGTAAGCCATTTGGCAACATCCGGATCCAGCTTTTTTTTAGTTGTATTAACCCACTCTTCAACCTTAGTTGTCGGTATTAAATCTATAGGTTTTATATCATTATTCCATGCCCTTGTTACCTTAGTTCCACCAACCCCTGATATGGCATTTGTTCTGTCTATATAATCCTTAACATTACCTCCAAACGCACTCTCTTTAAAGCTGTCAAAGTATCGTTTTCTTAGATTATCTGTAGTCTCATCATCTTCGCCCGGAATAAGTACCTCAGTAAGCTCTGCAGTTTCAAGGCCTTGTATATACTCAATTGGAATCATTGTCCCAAGAATTCTATTGCCTATAGTTCCTGGAGTTTCACATTGTACTTCGTAGCCTCCGTCAGAGTCTGTCAATACTCTTGTAACAATATAATTTAGCTCGTTTACATTAAATCTTTTACCTATTACATTGATTCCTGAAGGTGTAAACTTTCCACGTAGAATTGCTTTACTTGCCTGTTCCGGAATAACTCCTCGTTCTTTGCATCTCAAAATAAGGTATTCTCTTGAGGCAGTATCGCCATAGGAATCTGATAATATAGAGTTTAATTCTATATACACCCTTTGAAGTTCAAGTGCAGCAGGCGCAAGCGCATCATATATAATGGAACCTTCTCTTTTATCAAAGCTGTTTGGTACTCTTGAAATCATTCGTTCAAGAATTTCATTAAAAGTTACATCATACATTAAAAATCCACCACCTTTTCTGCATCTATATTTCCGAATATCGTGTGTGCAACAAAGCTTACACGTATCTCACCTTTTTCAGATGTGTCGAATTCAAAATTGTCAACACTCTTAATTCTTTTATCCCATGTAAGAGCCTCTGTAATTCTACGTTCTAGTTCAGGGCACACATACGATACAGGCTCTCCATACAAATCCAACAGCTCAACTCCATAATTCCAAGAATACATCTGATGTTGATACCTTTCTGTTGATAAAATCTTAAAGATGGCCTGTTTCATTGCATCCAAGCTGTCTGTATGTCCTTGTATTCTGTTGCTGTCAGATTTCATCTTATATGTGTAGGTTGGTATTTCTTCTATCTCAAAATTTTGACTTAAAAAGCCTTTATCTGAAGGTATCATCCTGTTCTATCCACCACTATATACTTTTGTCCATCCTGCTGCCTTAAAAGAATAACCTCATTACCCACAACCAACCCATTGTGAATAGTTATCTTCTTCTTTTCACCGTCAGCAGTAATCTCTGTTGTATAATCAGTAACCTCTCTTGCAAGCACAAGTTGAGATTTACCAAGAGTCAGTTTCTGATCTACTATAATCTCAAGTGGTAAGACTTTTATTACTTTCCCAAAACAGACTTGTACCGGCTTTGTGGCTTCATATGCCTCAACAGCAGCTTTTTTAACAAGTTTTACAAACTCAACTGCATCAGCCAACAAACTCACCTCCTCTAAGTGTCAAATCCATTACATGCTGGTCCAACTTAAATGTATGTCTAACCTTTTCCACCAACATAAAGTTCTTCAAATTAACATCACCTAATGCAAGAGATACAACAACAAGGCTTCCTGCCCTTACCCTCGTATCCCCTATTACATTTGTTATTTTTAAATTTCTGCTCTTCTTGTTGTAAAGCTTTAAAAGAGCATCTGCTTTTGCTTGCCCGTTCTCACCTTTAGAGAGCGTATCAAAATACTGCAGCACTCCCCATTCATTCATATGCGTACCATCTTGAGCAATATAGATATCTCTTTTTCCCGTATCTTCATTGTCATATGACAACTTTATTTTGTTATATACGTCAGAGTCTATACTTGATGAATATTCAAAGTTTTCTCCTGTTTCTTCATCAATTAACAGATATGCGCTTTCTTCACCTACACGCATAGATGAAATGTTTTTAAGTGTAATCTTGCCAAAATCATCAAACATTACAAACATTTCTTTTGTATTTTGCAATGTTAAATCCAAAGCATTTTCAATCATATCAAATAAGGATGTATTATCTTCTACTCTGGAAGCAATTTTAAACTTTGTATCTTCTAAAGTACCTGTTTTTAAGTTAAAGTCTGTCGCTATCATCTTAATGAATTCAGCGGCTGTCTTATTCTCATATACATATGTATCTTTATTATTTAGATACCTAAGCTGATCATAGGCTGTTACAGATATAATTTGATTCTTATCACGTCTCTTTGCAAACACAAAACCAAAGAATACCTCTTTTCCATCTACCTTTAATCCAACTGTTGCGCCCTCTTTAAAATCAATAATATCGTCCTTTATCATTTTAAAAGTTAGTTTGCCGGGAGTGCTTCTTCTTTCAGTGCTCCACTCAATACCTTCTTCAACAACCGGAATATACGATTTACTTCCTGAAGGATCCGATATCAAAAGTTCTATATCCATCTATGCTCCTCTAATCAAAAGTTCCCTCATCAACCCAACCATAAACGTTGGAATTTGAATCAACATGTATTAAGTGCCATGGATGCGCCTTTCCCTTACCATTCGCAATAGTTATTCTCGCTTTTCCAGCTCTTGCCGGATAACCTTTTGCACCCTCGTAAGAAGTATAAAAGTGAGTTCCACCATGATAATTCACAATATCACCCACTTTATACTCTCCCTTAGGGGCATTCTCTGTTGGCCTAGACTCTTCAACAGTTGCTTTTGGGGGCTCAGTACTTGAACCTTCTGAAGATTTAATACTTACCGTTTTTGTTCCGTACTCTTTGTATTGTTTAAGTTTAAACTTCACTCCCAAATCAAAGCCTTCACTGGCCTGTTCTGTTATCTTATATTCTTCAAGTGACACCTTTATATTGGTTGAGAAAAGCACCTTACCACTCGGCATTACACGAGACACAATGAATTGAAAAGGCTTCCTACTTGCTTTTAATTCTTCAAAATAACCAAGAAAGTAAGAAGCTCCCTTAAATCCGCCTTTGTAACTTGCAAAAGGATATTTAACTTGAGGTATAGTGCAATCAAATTCTATATCAGTTAATTCCGCCTTTTTAAGTATATTGATTTGCCCTTCATCAATCAATGTAACCTTTGAATTTGCATTGTTTATCTTAACCTGCAGCTTATCCGGAGCAATAGGTAACAAGCATTTATTCAGATAAAAATCATATCCTGTTTTTCCCATCTTAATGTGCTCCTTCCGCTATTATATCTACCGCCTCATATACCGCATCTGTAAGACCTGACAGCACTCCGTCAAGGTCACCGTTGTTAGAGACGTGGTTATTGTTTATCTGCTCAATGTTGATTTCCGCTGTTGTAAATCTATTTATTGTTTCCTGCTCAGCGATATCACGAAGATACTTTAAATCCTCTTCCGTGATATCCATTGCGTCTTTTATAGCTCCTGTATTTCCTGCCGTATCAGCTGCTTTTCCTGCTATATCACCTAACTCGGGTATATTTCCAATACCTAACGGGTCTCCTATGCTTGGAATTTCAGGATTAATTACACCCTTAAGCATTCCTGACACCTTATCCACAACTCCATCACCCCAGCTTGCACCGGCACTAAAGGCATCTGAAGCCCAGCCATCTTTGAATGCGTCAAATGTAGACATTCCACTATTAAACGCATCTGATACGCTCGTATAACTTTGTTTATTCCCTGCGGCTGCGCTTGACTTTGCAGCATAGTCATCAGCCGCACTGCTTATCCCTGAAAAATCAAACTCCACAAAAGGTAACTTATTCAATGCTTCGCAAATACCCGCCACTACAGATAGCGCTGTAGATAACAAATTGTAAAACCATGATTGAATACCTGATATTGCATTGCTAAATGCTGTCATCATATTTGAAGCAAGCGCTCCGATAGCATTTCCTATTCCTATCGCAATATTTGCTACGCTTAGGCCTAAATTCCTGAAAAACTGAATTACAACGTTAATACCACCTGTCATTACTCCAAATCCTGTATTTGCAATGCCCGTCATTTTTGCTATTGCGTTGCACACGGCAAATATTATCGCAATCACAGCAATAATAAGTATGATAATCCATACAAGCGGACAAGCATATAATGCCGAATTAAGTCCATATTGAGTTGCTGTTGCTGCTGCTGTAGCCACCGTAAGGGCTCCTGTTGCTGCTAAATGAATCATCTGTGCCGCAGCCATTGCCAAGTGTATGCCGTTGCTTATAAAAGACACTGCATTTGCTGCAAGTTGTGCGCCATAGTATACCGCCAAAGCTGCAGCTACTCCATAAATAATAGGTGCCAACCATGACCAATTATCTGCAATGAACGAAGCACCCTGCCCTATTAAATCAAAGATATTAAGTACTACATCAGCAACCGTTGCCATTGCTCCTATTGCACTGTTTACAAAAGTTTGAAACCCTTCACTATTTGCTAAAGTGTTAAGTCTGTGTAATACCGGCTCAAATGCCTTTAACGCATAGTTTGAAAATGAATTCCAAATTTGTTCAAATGTCTTAGGCATCTTCTCAAACTTTGCATTTGTTTCATCAGCGGCGGCAAACACCGCAGCCTTTACAATATCGGCGGTAATTTTCCCCTCGGCTGCAAGGTCTTTTAGCTTACCGATAGGCTTCCCGAGATAATCCGCTATTGACTGCATTATATTTGGTGCTTGCTGGAATACCGCATTGAACTCTTGACCACGAAGTATTCCCGATCCCATTGCTTGAGTAAGCTGTAACATAGCTGCATTGACACCTTGAGTTGAAGTTCCTGCGATAGCGAATTGTTTGTTTACTTGCTCCATAAACCCAACAACTTCTGCAGAACTATCAAATGCATTCCCGGCTAAACTTCCAAGCTTTGATACAGCATCTGCAGTTTTCTGATACTGTCCTCTTGCCCTCTCGGCAGATTGGAATATCATATTCTGCATTTCTTCAGTAGTCTGCAAGCCATCATTCATCATATCAAGCCTTGCCGTCGTTGAAGTCAAAGTATCAGATAACCCTAAGATAGCTTTACCCGATTGTATGGTAGCATACGCCGTAACCATTCCTTTTATAGAGTTCATCAAATTATCAGCACTCGTTGTGCCCTCATTGATTGCCCTGTTAAACTGTCCTTGCTCATCTGTATTATCTCTGATATATCGCTCAGTCTCACCTACAGTTTGCATTAGCCTTATGTATGAATCATTGGCAGAAGATACATCCATATCGCTCATAGCTCTGTTTAAATTTTCTTGCTCAATCATAGCTTGGTTTAACTGACTACGTAATTGTTCAAGTCCTGCATTTGCTTCGGCAGTACCCACGTTCATAGGATTGCTTTCTATTTGCTGTATGCGTTCTTGTATGGCCTGCAATCTATTACCCATTCCGTTTATATCGCTAATTGCACTAGAAGGTAATATGCTCATTCCGGCTGCTGTATGCGCAATTTGACTTTGTGTAGAATTCAAGGTGCTTAACATAGTATTTGCACTTTGAACTTCTTGCTGAAATCTTTCAACCCCTGTAGTAGTAAATACTTCAGGACCGTTATATGATTGCCACTGAACCTGCTGTGGCTCCGGAGCTTCAGGAGGTGTTGAAGGGGGTGTAGGCGAAATTGTGTTGTCGCTTACACTCTGCATGGCAGAATCTAATTCATGTACTGCCGTAGTAGCTTGATTTATTGAATCCCTTGCAGCATCAATCGAAGTGGTATCCACGCCGGAATTCATTGTACTATGCAGTTCCTCCATTGCAGAGATACTCATATTGACCGAATTAATAACTTGATACAATACGCTTGTGAAATTATCCTGTAATTCTATAGCTGTTTGAATCGTTGCCATTATTTATCCCCCTTTCCTACTCATTTTTCTTTTCGTTTCTTTCTCTTTTTCCTTGTCATTTTGAGTTTTTACCCTTATTGCTGCTACAACAAAGGCTTTTTCCTGCTCATCCATTGCAAGGAAGGTCGAAGGCAATATATGTAATTTAAGAAGGGCATAGTAAGCATGATTAGCCTCCCAATCCCCTTCTTCTATTAGTTTTTTGCTTCTTCTACCTTATCTTCAAATGAAACATTGAAGCCCTGGAAATTTTGAACATACGCTGCAAGGTCATTATATTCACCCGGATCATCTACCAAAGCCATAAGCAGTTCTTCAGGCGTGTTTACACCGTAACTATCCTGAAGCTCTGCATCATAAAGGTCCGGTGAAACAATCGAAGCAACAAGCATTCTTTGTACATAAAGACTTGTTTTTAATTTCTGACGGTAAACGTTAGGCTTCCCCGTAATTGGTACTTCTATAGTACAGCTCTCTCTTATCTCTTCATTCTCTTTAGATGTTATATGTCTGAACTCCCACTCAAGTGGTTTACCGTTTTCATCACAAAGAGATTTAGTAACATGGTGTGTGGCATTCTCCTTCACAACCTTGTTCGCCTTCATAAATTTACTGAATTTTGACATTGTTATATCTGCCTTTCTGTTTTTGTTATACATAAACCCCTCATAAATGACTACTGCCACACATGAGGGGTTAACTACTTTATGTTCTAATTTGTAAGGAATCCGTCTAAGGATTTAAACTCCTCAGGCATCTTGAAATCTTCAAATGTAAAATCCATATCCTCATCAAGGTACTCGCCGTCTGCATCAAACTTGGAAAGCACTCCACCATCAATATTACAGTCGATAAATATTACTGTTTGGCGTCCTGCCTTTGAAGTAGGATCTTCATTTGTAATCTGTATATCAAAATAAATATCCTCACCTGTATCCTTATATTGGGCCATCAGCTTCCTGAATATTGATGTGTTGTAGTGGAATGTGGCTGAACCTGTTCCCTTCCACCCCGTGGTTTTATTACCTTTTCCGGTCTTTCCAAGGATTGGTATTTCCTTTTTAGTCTTGTCAAACTTTGCCTCAAACTTAATCGCCTGCATAAAGTTATATCTGCGTGTTCCTATTGTAACGAAACATTCTGCAAGAGATGCACAAAGTGTATCCTTTGCTTTCATTGTTATATTGGACATCTATACTCCTTCCTTAAGCAACAGTCACTGTCATAAAAAGCTTTGACATCGCATTTACTACAGTAACCGCATCTGTTACAACAACTGATTTCTTTGTACTACCCGGTGTAATTACAACATCTGAATCGGAAAAATTCTCAATTGCCCTGATTTCCTCAAGTTGCTCATGATGTTTTACAATGTCGGACCACAAAGATGTTCTGCCTGCTGCATCATTCGGTACAGCTCCAAGATATTTTGTGTTGAAGAGAACTGCAATATCGTTTGCAATCTGGTCAATCACTCTTATTGTCTGATTATCCTTAAACACATTTCCGTGTTCCTCGGATGTTGTTACCAAGGTGTTGATATCCTCCAGAATACGCACATCTGAGCCAACCTTATGCAGAACAAACTCTCCTGACTTAATGGCCTTTCTAAGCTCGTTTTGTGTATATCCGGTATCAACCTTGAACTCTCCGTTATACTTCTTATTCTGATTTGATCTATTTACCTCGCAACCTGCAGATATGCCTGTTACCCAGTAAACTAATGAGGCCTCACTCCATCCTGTATCAAGTACCTTGTTTTTTACGCTTGTTGTTCCATAATAATCTGCTGAAGGATACCCATAAAGTACAAGCTGAAATTTAACTCCCATTTCTTCACGAAGCCTCTTAACAAACGAATTGAACATTCCTCTTGTAGTATCATCCTTTACTACAACACCCATTGTGTTATAGGAATATGCCTCAATTTTATCTAAGTACTTTTGATAGGATGTACCACTTACAGTACCGTTAGTGCCGCCTGTAAGTGGTGTCGCGGCGGTTACAGCAATTGTAGCGTCACTCTTGAACTTAACAAAATCATTTGCAACCAAGTCTCCAACTGCCGCCACTATCTGACTATCTACAACCGTTGTATCGACTATTGTCTTTACATCAAACTTAGACTGATCATCAGCGTTCTTCTGAATTGATATCTTAATATCGTTTCCACGAACACCGCTGCAAACGGCCTCAGCCAATGCATTACCTGCTTTTAATCCACCTGATGTAAGCTTGTAAGCATACAGTGTCTTGGTATTTAAGAAGAGATCACGTAGCCCCTTCATCTTTTCATGCGTATACTCATACCCAAAGATTTTCAAAGAATCCTCATGAAAATCCCCATTGTTTACTTCAAATACCTCTCCGTCTATACCCCAATCCAGTTCAAGCGGCATTGTCGCAATACCTCTCTCGGATAGGTTAGCAGAAGCGGAATTCGCTGAAACAAAGTTTATATATGCACCGGGCAATTCTTTCTTTTGATTAACAAAAGTACCACCACCTAAAGCCATATTATATTACCTGTCCTTTCATATATTTCTCAATTTGCTCTTCTACAAATTCAATTGTGTATTCTTCACCATCAAAAAGAATAGTCGAAACTAAATCTTTTCTGTCGCTGAATCTGTCGCTATCAATCAATTGTTCTTTTGTAAACTTTGATTGCTCAATAGCGCCTTTTTTTGTTCCTTTTTCAATATCCATTACTCACCTTGCCCTTTCACTGCAACATTCCTTAACACTTCATCCATAGCAGCTTCTTTATTCTTCAACCTCAATGTAAACAAGTCGTAGTTCACAAAGAAATTTAAAATCCCGTCAACTATTTCAGATTTCATCTTTGAACCCCTAATTAAGTCTTCACCTACAGTAATGTATTCAAGGCAATTAAAAAGCCTTTCCACAACAGCATTGCACTCTTCTTTTTCTACACTTGAATTTGTAGGAATATACTGTATGCACATTTGATTTGTTCTGAAATACCTTTCACCAAGGAATACTTTACTTGTTGGATTGAGGCAAGATATAAAAAAACAAGGTTCCTTTAAACCCTGCTCTACACTCTCTGTATAAATGGCATATCCGTCTTCAAATTCAGTATTTATTGCAATGCTGATGCCCTCAATAATTGAATTAATCATCTCATATAGCCTCCTAAAAATCTTCTGACCTTATTCTCAAGAACATCAGGAGCAATACTTTGAATCTCCTGCACTGAAATCGTCATCATAAATTTCCCCGGAACCCATCCTGTATGATTTCTCGTTCTGTGACCATATTCAACATAACTGGCGTATTCAACCGGGTTTATGATTTCAATAACAACCATATCCCCAACGTGATTTACAGTAAGAGATTCCGCATAAGCTTTTGCATCCGCACTACCGCTTCCACCTGCTGCCTCTTCATGTGTTTTTGCGGTCCATCCTCTTCTAAGTGTTCCTCCAACTTTCCCGGAAGGATTTACTCTCTTTGTGTATTTGTCGCCTTTTTTATGATTCTTTGAATCCCTCTTTGCAACAACCTCAACCTCTTTTGAGTAATCTCCCGGAAGCGTTCGCTTGATAACCGTAGTCAAAAGCCTTGCTGCTAACTCCTTTGCACAAGCATCTATAAATCCTGATACATCCTCAGGCTTTATTTCATTCAACTTTCTCTGAAAACGCCTCAATTGATTTGCGTTAAAACTGCCCATATTCCACATTATGCCCACCTGTCAAACATATCTAGCATAATTTCTTGATGTGTATCTGTGTATACTGCAGGTACTCCACTTGCTTTATAAGCGTTCCGACCTACAACTACTTTAGATCCGGGCTTAATTATTACATTAGGTGAAATAAAAAGCTTAACTGTTTGCCTATTAGTTGCTCCCGTGCTTGTCTGTCCAACAGTGTTTAGGCTTCCATATGAAACTTTACACGGTTGATTTTCAAGCACTTTTACCTCTGAAGCTTTTGTTATTTTAGTACGTTCATCACGAACGCTTTGCATCTCAATAACATCACACTTTTCTGTAAAATAAATGTCTTCCATAGCTTTTTTTGCCAAAGTTCTTGCTCGCTCCAATACATCTACCATTTAATTCTCCTATGTCTCATAAGCTCGGTTTTACCATATGACTTGAGATAGTTGATAAATGCATCAAGCCTTTGTTCATGTGTTTTTGAGCCCTCACCTATAGCAAATGTAGTGTCCATATCACCCGCTTTTATCTGCTTCACAGCCATATCAAGGTTAAGCATGGAAAGTGTATTCGGGGCAAATGTCTTTTTATGTTCTAAAAACTCACCTATAGCATAGTCTACTGTTACAAATTTCAAAGCACCCGGAATATCATCCGGGCACTTATTAAAATTACAAAAATTGCAAACATATTGTGCGGCCTTTTCAGCTTGATACTCTATTGTAGTGTTATCTCCCTCTGTGACGGTATACCCAAACATCTGTAACCGTAAGTTTATCAAACGAATCGTATCTTCTAATATCATACGGTACTCCTTTTTGGTTAACCTATCTTATGCTTGAATGCCACAATTCTGATCTGCTTTGGTTCATATACCATCTTCCAGTTCTTTGCATTTGCAAGCTCCACCTCTGTCGGCGTCTCTGCATGTGCCCTCTCAAGGTTCTGCCATGCAATACCTCTTGGATGCATTATAAATGTCTTCCTGTTAATCAAGTAATCAACACCTGAACCCTTCTTCTTATCTCTATCAATCTCAGTAGGAACAAATCCTACAGGAGAACCGTTGCCATATGCGATAGCACCCTGACCGAACAGATATGTTGTATATGTACCGCTGTCAACAGGACATCCGTCATCTACAATTACCCTTCTTCCCTGATATACATCAAACTCTACGTCTGTGCTGTCTCTTTCGGTCTGTATGAGGTTCTGCTTCTTCAAAAATGCCTTTGTTGCACTGTGCATAGCTACCGCAGTAAGCTGTCCCTGTGCATCTCCTAAAAGCTGGCAGGCATCAATAAAAGCTGAAGCAGAAATATTCTTTGCAGCCGCACTTGATGCGGTAGTAATATCAAGAATATGGTCCTTCAAAGGCACTTCTGTAGTACCTCCATTTGCCCAGGAACCAAAAACACTTGATAAAATCTTAATCAATATTCTCTGATTCTCTCTTGCCCAATATCCCGCTACAAGGTCTCCTATAGCTGCCATAGGATCTACTCCGGACAATGCAGCAGATAAATCTGTTGCGGACCACATATTGGCCTTCCTGATAGTTGTAGACACATCCTTGTTTGATTTAATCTTTTTTGCTGTGAGGTCATTACCCTCAATTACATCCTCTGATGCACCTGTTAAATCCTCAAAGAACGGCATATTGTGAATAGGTGCCGCTTCTGACGCAAGAGCGTCAAATTCTGCATTGTTTGTTATGATACCTGACTGGAATAATGCTGATAATTCCATGGTTCTATTCACTACATAAGGGTTAAATAGTGTAGGTACAATAACATCCGATAAAGTTGTTCCGTTTGCCATAATAATTTAATTCCTCTCTTAAATGTTTAATGTTATCCCTGCTGCAGATGCCAACTGTTTAGCCTGCACAGGATCGTTTCTCAATATCTTTCCTTGCTCAGTCATGTTAAAACTTTCCTTTTTCCAAGGATTGACTATCCCACCTGAGCCGCTGCCACCTGCAGGATTATATCCATTTGGCTTGCTCTCAGCTTTGAAAAGGTGTGGTAAAGATTCTCTTAAAGGCTTAAGCACATCATCAATGCCTACAGGATTACCGTCCTTATCGAAGTTAAACTTATCAAGTCCACCCTGCTTATAGATTAAATAATCGGAGTCCAAAGCGCCTGCTTCTGTAAGTTTTGCTTTCAGCGCATAGCTCTTAGCAGTATTGGCCGCTTCCGTCTGCATAGTCCTTATTTGCTCTTCATAGTTCTTAATCTTTTCTGTAATCTCCGTATTATCCCCGACATTCTTTTTCAGCTCAGCGATTGTGCCTTCAGCCGCTTTAAGCTCCTTTACCTTGTCATTAAATTCCGTTTTAGGTACAGCATTTTTAGGAAATTCCGATTTCACTGCGTTCATGACCGCTGTTACATCAAGCTTTCCATCTTCAGCCTTCGCACCTTCAAGAATTGTTTGTAACCATTCCAACATAAATTTTCTCCTCAATCTTTTTTATTCCGGTCTGTTCCGGTTCTTAGGATTGCCAATTTATTCACTTGGCCAGTGTAGTCGTACAAGCGGTTTTATGCCATGCTTAGGGCAATAAAAAAGCACCCTGTTAAGGTGCTTTAAAGTTGCTTTTTAATAACCTTTTCAATTTTTATGTTATACGCGGAAGTTCAATTGATATACCTTTATACTACCACCTTAGGCGCCTAAATCTTAGCAAACCGGTTTCCGCATCTCTCCTTAATTTCTCAGCGAGCATAATCGAAATAGATCTGCTTATCATATATTCTGCCACAATACAATCTATGACATAAATTTTTGCGCCATCCGGAAGACTATCTATATTATCATAGTTGCACCAGTCCGCAGATTTTTGACTTGCAATTTCCGTACAGTATAAAAGTACATCTACATCTGGTGCATATCCAAACATTTTCAGCCTTTTAATCGCTCCCTCTTTTAAATCTTCTGCAGTCATTTTATCGCCTCCCTATTGTTTAAAAATGTCAACATTTTATCCATTGCTTCTGTTACAGATACCGTAAGTTTCTTGTAATAATGTTCCGTCAAGCTTACATTCACGTATTATACACCTTAGTGCATTTTCTTCTTCAGTTTCATTTCCTTCTGAATCAAAATAATAAATCTCAGAATAGTCTCCACCTGAAGGTGTTCTGCCTTCAACTCTTTTGTAGCTCATAACCTTTCCCTCTATTATCTTAATATTGTTTTTAAAAGTACTGCTCTGTTTGGAAAATTTTCTTCAAAATAAATCGGATCCCACAAAAACTCTACAATAGACTCTGCAAAATCTTCTGCATTAGAATTCTCACCGTAAGTAGTAGGCGAAATTCTATCTGAATGTAATATATCACTCTTCATAGCCTTAGTCCAGTCAGAACCTTGAGAGTAATCCAATCCATTTACCCCTCTGTTTGCATCAATAAAATGCCCAGCTTCATGACAATAAGTTCTAATCACATACAAATCATCATGTGGCTGTTCATAACGATAAAATGTTATTGCTTCCCCGCCAGTCGCATATGAGTAAGAAAAATCTTTGTATACCTTCTGCCAATAATAGTCGTTAGGATTATAGTAATCAACAAATTCAATTGTTTTTTGAGCTTGTTTTCTTACCACAGCAGGCACCTTGTACCATAAATCAACCGCCTTATCAGGCGTCATACTTTGAAGATTCCTATCATAGTCCTTAGGAAATACAAATTTTACACCATCTTCTAACTCGTATACAACTGCTTCATCTAATTTATAATCATTTATCACTCCTTTGGAAAATTTGTGCTGTTCAGTAGTTATTTCTGCGCTATAATCCCCTAATTTAATAGTAGCAGGCTTATCCAAACTATTTCCTTCGTGCTCTTGATTATTATCTTTCTTAATTTTTAGCTCCCACTCTTTATAGGTCATATTCTCAGGCACATAGTAAGTACCTCCATCCTCACTCCTTGCCGCTCTTTCAGCATTTTTACTCCACTCGTCATTAAAGTATGGTACAGTTGTTGTACGACAATTCACATGGAACGGTGGAGCGTTTACCCCGATTTGCCTTTCAGACATTTTAAAAACTTTACCGTCCATATCTTGGCAAATTTCTGAAGTATGAGAGTCCAGAGTTGCTACAATCTCATATTCTTCTACATCTAATTCTTTAAAGCAATCTTCCTGTGCTCTGCTTGCAAATGCAGCAGATTCAGTCATCACAAGTCTTCCTGCTGCGGTCTTTGAAACATCAAGTTTCTTTGACATTGTATTAATTATCTTTCCCGGGTCTTTGCCAAGAATTATACCTTGCGTAAGTGTTGTGTTTAATTCATTAATCAGCTTTTGTTTATTGCTCCATACACGGTCCGAAAAGTTTTTGCCGTCAGGTGCCCAAGGTCTATTTAATATTTTATCAATAAGCGTTTGATTAAATGCAGCAAGAGTATAACCAACTCCCATACCTTTTTGAATCTCAAAAGCAGTATGTAAATATCCGGCGCTGTACACGGTCCTCATAGCTTTATCTATTCCATCTAATTGATTCCCAAATACAACTTCAAGCTGTTGTTGCAATTGAAGTTGTAAGGCCTCTAACCTGCTTATATGTGCCCTTGCAGAAGCATTTTCAAGTTGCTTCATCCACTTGCCGTCAATGGCATTTTGCTGGCCATACTTAATGTACTCGTTAACATCCCATTTGAGTTCTGCCAATTCCCCGTAGGTTAAAAGCCTTCTTGCTTCCTGCATTGTGATACCATTATTCACAGCGAATCTTTGGTACCAAACTGAAATCTGACTTTCAATCTCTCTTTGTGCTTTTCTATACTGCTCTTCAATCTCTCTGTATGTTACAGCTCCCTTGTCGTGACAAATCTTTTCTATTTGTTCAAATCTGTCCTTCCAGTAATCAGCTGTCTTCATCCTTCTTCTCCATAGCCTTTGAGTTGTCTATAGGCTCTTTATCCTCATTAAAAGGATCATAGTTTATTTCTGTAGCCTCTTTTTCTTCAGCCAGCTTGTCAAGTTCATCCTGTGCATTTTTAACCCAAGGATGATTTCTGACAATAGTTTCATTGCTTATAATTCCGGTGGACTGCTGTGCGATTTGTGCTGTCTCCTGGTCATTCTGAACCTTTGTTCTTGCCCATGTTTGCAACACAACATCATCTTTTATCGGAATGTTTAACACTCTGCAGATACACCTTATAAATCGCCCAAATGAAGGTCTAAACTCTGTTTCAAGTAGGCCTGACTTTAATTCCAGTAACGAATACAAAAACTGTAAAGCCACACCTGAACTGTTTCCAAAGTTCTGCGGATCAGGATCAATGCCCATCCCCTGCTCAAATATACACTTTCGTGTCGTAGTTAAAAGCTTTTCTCTTGCATCTACCGGCAAATCAATGGTCAAGGTTGATACGCCCGACCCATCTCCTTGCTCATTGTCAACTTTTATAGTCTTATAATACTTTAAGTCTGATAAGAACTCGTTCAAATCAGTACCACCGTAATTTGTCAGCACGAAAATGACTTCCTGGATATCCTCAAGGTCATTTACAAAGCCACTAAATATCTTGCAATAAACATCAATTAACGGCTTTATATTCTTCAAGTCATCTGTATGCACATTGTTGTTGTCGAATGCAAAGAACGGCACTTCTCCTAAATCATGTGAGTATTCATTTGATACCTCACTTATTCCGTTGATTTCAACAAAGAACTTAGGATATGTCTCTAAGTTATCCTTTACCGTTCCTCCTGCAAGAACTCTGTATGCTGCACATTCTTTATCATTCCACAACTCGTAAACATCAAACTCATTACCGTCATCATCTATTTCATGATAAACCCTTAATACTCCAAGCAACTTTCTGTCTAAAGACTTTGACCAAATCGACTGTATTTGCTCTGAGGGTACTACGGCATATCTGTAATTTCCGTCATCAGCAGACTTCCACACATGAATCCACCCTGTTTTCTTGTTTGAAGCCTCAATACATAAATCCTTGCATACTTTAGGGTACTTATCGCTTAAGAAGGCACTCAAAGCCTTATTAGAGTTCTCCTCCCCGATATCAAAAACAGGCGGTTCTGTAAACAGATAGGATGCCTTTTGGTTAACCAACAATCCGTGAAAATTAAAAGGAATACGGTTGTCCGCATTCCTCATAGGTTGCTCTATATCTCTTGTAACAAGTTCTCCATTTCCGTCTTTTTCAGCTCTTCCTTGCTTCTTCTTAGGTTCAGACAAAATATCCGTCTCATTTTTATAGTATCTTTCCGCTCTTAAAGCCTCAGCTTGATACTTTGCATGAACATCTGCATATGAAAGTATTAGTTTTTTTACAATTTCTAATTCCACAATCAATTTCCTCACTTCATAATAGATAAGCCTGAAGGCTTTCTAATAATCGTATAACCAAAGTATCTTACTGCATCCATTGCATGGTCAAATACCTTTACGGGTTTATCCTCTCCTCTTTCCGCTGCTTTTTCATCCCAAACATATGATGCAAACTCTTTTAAAGTCATTTCACAGTTTGTACTTATCTTTACTTTACCATCCTGCAATAGTGAAGCAAAAAATCTAATTCCCTCAAGTACGTCATTTTTCGCTTTTTTTACTTGATATCCCCTCTTTTTAAGTTCCGCAATAAAAGACGCTGCGGAAGGGTCTATAACAATCCTTTGCGGCTTAATTCCTTGCAACCACTCTTCAAAGTCATCCGCATACTCTGTATTGGTTTTTTGTATGTCGCTGTCTCTGCCGGAATAGTAATATTCTTTAATACAGTACCAAATGCCATCAAAACCTTTTCCCCACAACAGGAAAACTGTAGCATTTTGAGTACCATAATCACAAGAAACATAATAGTAGTCTGGCTGTATCGGCGGAATCTCTTCAGGCTTTATAGTATGTTTTTCATTGTCGAACATATCGTATATAAGGCCTTCAGCCATTACCCAAAGTCCTAAGATATAGCGCTTGAAAAACACTCCAAAATACATACTTTTATAGCGGTTTTTTATGTGCTCTGATAATGACGGGTTATCATCCATAGTAAAGTGAAGATGTAACAAGTTCTTTTCCACAATCTTATCAAGCCACTTGACTTTAAACCAGTGATAAGGTGAACCGGGGTTACAGTTAAACCAAAACTTTGAGCCGTCAACAGAACACCTTCCCGTTGCCTGATTAACAAACGATTCAGGCATCAAGGCAACTTCGTCAAAGAATGCTCCTGCAGCAGTTATACCTTGCACTAAGTCCTGCGATGCTTCATCTTTACCACCGAAGACAAAGTAATCATTCTCTCTGCCATTCTTGCTGATAGTTAGATAATTCTCTGAACGGTGGTCCTGTACAAAATATCCCAGAGTTGCAAGCATCTTTTTAAGCGGTCCGATAACATTTCTTCTGCAAGAACCTACTGTCTTACCTGCTATTATAAAATTCTCACCGTCAAAACATTCCATCGACCAAGCGACATAGGCCATAGACATACTCATTGTCTTTCCGGATCTGATTGCTCCATCAGCTATAATTCCGTCATGTTCTTTGATTTCATCGGCAATCCACCATGTCTGAACTTTTAATTGCTTTTTGGACGGGGGGACAAACTTAAAAGGTTTATTTTTCTTAACTGCTTTCATCATCCCACACCCTATCTGCTAATCCTTTCAAGGCATCAACATATGAGCTGTCAATTTCTTCAGGACTACTTGTTACGGTCTTTGCTTTCAATGCCTCAATACGTGCCTTTTGCTCCTGTTTGTCCAATGTCGTTTTATTTTGCCCAAGTAAATCGCGAATTTCTTTGAAAGCTGATACGGCATTCTTATTGCCCGGATCCGCTGCAATATCTATAAGCGACTTAATCATCTTTTCTGATATATCGCCCGTAATCATCCCTTCCGCTATCTTTCGCAAGTCGGCTTTTCGCCTCCTTGCGACTCCTGAAGCCTTACCGCCTTTTCTGCCGCTTTCCCTTGCTTCTTCCTTGCTTCGTTCGCTAAACGGTATTAGGTTTTCCTGCCCACTCAATCACCTCACCTTCCCATCTGTCTATATTCGGCAACAAAAAAGAAGGCTCTCACCTTCATACTCTAAATTTATCTAACCTCTTTCTGCATACAAAAAAGACAGCCACGCTTGACCACACATGACTGTCTTAATTAAAAATAGTTTAGAGGTTCATTACAACGATTTCCTCCGAAAAACTGAGAGCGGTAAAATGCCCACCCGCTCTCGAACCTTTAAAAGGAGGTCATATGAAAAAGTATACTTGCTTTAAACTTTTCACGTATATAGCATATCACACTTCCAACTTTATTTTTCTCATTTTTATTCACTTTTCTTCACTTTTTCTCACTAAATACTTTATCAAACTCTTTCAGCCCTCTTGCATGCAGATTATGTATTGTGCCTAACGAGTAATGCATTGTCTCAGCTATCATTTCAAATGGCATATCTGATATGTATCGCATTGATAAAACTGCTTTATATCTCTCATTGTCCAGCTTATTTATAAATCCCCTTGCCTCTTCTACTAATTCTACAAGCTTTTTAATATCTGCAGTAATTTCTTTCTCTAAGTCTACACTATCGACTATCGCATTCTCTGCCCCACCACCTGTACCACCCTGTACTTTCTCTGACAAGCTTACGCTTACCTTTTCGGCCAATGCCATAAGTCTTTTCTTCTCGAGCTCTTTAGCTTTTATAAGACAATCAAGCGTCTTAAGCTGTCTTAGATATTCTTTTGCTGTCACTTACTCACCTCAATCCTTCTCAGTTGTCTATCAAGCTTTTGTCGCATTATTTTCTCAACAAACTCCTCATCATCTTCATCAAAAAGCATCTGCATTAGCATAATTTTAACATCTGCAATCTCTTCCAATACCGCCCTTGAGTGTTTTTGTTTACCCTCAAGTAGGTCTTTTTGCAATGCTACTATAAGCTCTGCAAGCTCTTCGATTGTCATTGATTTTTGATGTATTACGCCGTAGTGCCTTAAAACTTGTCTTGCTAAACCCTCAATCATTTCTACCTCCCCTTATCAATCCCTCTACTCCAATAATTTTAGCTATTTCTCTTAAATCTTTAAGCGGCATATTTTCGTATGTTTTTCTATCATAAGTATTAAAAAATCTTTTAACCTCCTTCAGTAAATCAGCTTTTTCTAGCTCATCAAAATAATCCTGCTCACATAAATAAAGTCCGTAAGCAATTCTCCCTCTTCCGTTATCTATTTTGAAGTCATTACGAACATCAAATATAAATGGCGTATTACTATCTGCGGTTACATATCTACTCCCTTTCCGTATAACTACGACTTCTTTAAACTTATCCAGCTCCCTCTTGTGAATACCATTATCATATCCTCGTCTAACCATTACTACTGTCCGTCCTACATAAAAATCTTTTATTTTATACATCTTCTCTACTCCTCTTATTTTGCTCCACACGGCATTTTAATTTCTTTAGGTATGAAAATATAGTCCAATACCTTTAAAGTGCCGTGTGAGTCATTCTAGCCATCTTAGGCTTAAATCTATTCAGTTTTTCTGTGCATAAGTTCACAGCCGCATGCAGAATAGCCTGCAGCATCAATCCAACTGTCCGTATCTCTTCCTGCACTTGCCTTGATTCTTGCGGTCTTCATCAATATCATCATCGCGGCCACCTGCGGCGCTGTTATGTGTATATCTAAGAAAGCGCTCCAGAATTTTGCTATAGTATTAAAATTATCCTCCGGCTCACCGTACTGTACATTCCTATCACTGCATACGCACTTTTCTGCTTCTGTCAAAATTTCTTTTCTTGTCATTCGTTAATCACCGTCCTTCCTTCTCTTTTGTCTCTTGTTAATTAACATATCTAACTTCGCTATATCCCCCTGCTTACCGAAAAAATTAACGAAATTTGTAAGCATATAGTTCGGCTTATATCCGTTGTTAGCAAGCATATCTAGCAAATCCAAGTAAAGTTGTGGACACTCATTAGTAATAAAACCATATACAATATCATATGCCGGTGATTTTCTATCAATAAGTCCAAGCAATGCAAAAATCCTTGGCGTGGTTAAATAGAGCAAATACATTTTCATTTGAAGTAAAGATGTTATTCCCAAAACTTTCTCAGGTAAATACTTATTATCCTTAATTAATGTGATAAAAGCTTCCTTTTCATCGCCCAACTGGTCATACAAGCTATTCCATAATGCGATTTTTTCTTTGTCATGCTCCCATCTGGTCTTCCTTATTTGAAATTCTTCTTCCGTTTCCTTAGACTTCTTTCTAGACGTGGTACTTATTTTACCTCTACTAGCAATAAGTGGCTCTGGCATACTGAGATATCTAACAAATTCATCTGGTGTTTTTCCAAAAACAACTTTAAAATAGCTTCTGTTACAAACGCCTTTCCCCTGTGTTGGAATCAGCATTACCTGAACTGCTCTTAAATACTTCGCATTCCACATAGGCCCAACATACCCTCTTTCATGAGCGGACAACGGAATATATCTCATAGGAAATGAGAATGCGGCAACCTTTTTACAACCATCTGGAAGTTCGCTATTAATCTCATCTTTTAAATCAAGTGTTATACGCATACGTTCATATAAATCTTCTGGCGTATCCGCATTATATTTTTTCCCTTTTCCACCAAAATCCTCACTATTGTAAAGGACATAGTTCGACAATTCTGTAATTCCATTTTTTGTACACAGTCTTAATGCCCTTTCATAAATATCTCTATCTTCAATATGATCAAACGCAACTCTAGCCGGTTTTAGTGCAATTTCTCCGAGTCTTTTCGCCTTGTCTTCATTCAAGAACAACGCATCCAGCCCCTGGTTAAAATCAACATATCTTTTGACAGTTTTTCCAGTGCGTGGATTCTTGTAAGTAGCACCTTTGTAAAAACCAGCAGCGATAATATCATCGATAATGTCATCAAATCTCGGTGATTTCAGAACATTATTATCCATTAGTACCAGATTCCTCTTGGGACCGAACTTCTCATCAATTATCTTTACTTTCTCTCTAATATTGATATATGGGACAAATTTTGGCTCCAATGTTTGAACCGCACAAAATCCGCACTTATTACCACACCCTTTTGTTGCGCTCAAAAAATAGGCATCATGAAAGGGATACACATAATCAATATCATCTAGCATTGAATAATCTGGGACGATCTGGTCTATGCATTCGTCGCCTGGTAAACCTAATTTTCCCGGTTCGTTAAGAAGACCACAAATAGGCTTTATTCCTGTTTCTTCGCAAATTTGCTCGGGTAATAGAGTAGCTGCTATACCACCAATTGTGACCTTATCAATTGAATCAACAAGTGCTTTTGCATATTCTATTGCTTCAATAGTAGCTTTCCACTCAAATGTAAATAACGTCGTTACATATACTCTATCCCATTTGATTCCTGCTAATTCCTGCGGTAATTCCCCTTTCGTAAATCTTACGTAATCATGCATGACATTCTTATGAAAATATGATATTTTCATAAGTCCCAATGGTGGCTGTTTGCATTTATACTTTGGTTCAATTAAAAGAATATTCCTCATCTATCTCACCACTTCATTTCCCTTATATTACTCATTCTCCTTCACATGTGTAGCAAATGTTATGTTGCATATTTCATTAGTTATCCCGTGAAGTCGTTTTTCAGAACGATCCCTTCTTTCTTTTAAGTCCTTTATAATTAAATCAACTATCTTTCTTGTAACATCAATGCCTATTATCGGATGAACTATCTTGTATACAGAATCGCTATTTGATATTTTTACAAATATACTTTTGCAATCAGCTGTTTCTAGTTCTTTAATTGATTCATTGAAGCCATCCAAATATTCTAAACTGGATTCGATCATATCAAATCCGCCATTTTCATTTACTATTTCTGCTATTTTTTTCAGCATTTCTTTTCCTTCTCTCCCTCAAAACTTCTGTATCCACCCTTTACCCTTGCATCCAGTTCATCTAGTAGCGCGATTCCTATCGTGGCCACTACCGGATACTCTCCCTGCTCTGCGATATAATTTAATTCGTGAATACAAGTATCCCAATCTTTATCTGTCATTGTCTTTAATTTGCATTTCCATTTTTGAAACCACACATTGTAAATAACATTTAAAGCCTTATTAAGTTTCGTGTCTGAAATGATATTCCCTGTCATAGCTGTCTAACCTTGATGTAGATTCCAACTTTTGAACCATAGAACTTTTCAGTTATCTCTGAAGCCACTTGCGCGTCATCCTTCCAAAAACCACATTTAGTCATGCAGTCTTTTAAAAGCTTAATCATGTTATCCGTATCAGGCTTTGTTGTTTTATACTCACCCTCTCTATGTTCCCCTAAAGGGTAAATCCATTTAGTAATTAGTTGCACAGCTCCATCCATAGGTTCTCTTACATGCGGCAAGCACAAGCCTATTAATTTACTTCTCCAAACTTTTAACTTCTCAGGTTCGTAAAAGAACGGTTTGCCTTTTACGACATGAACCTGTTTTTCCTGATGCGTAATTGTCGGGATGTCTTTCATAGGCAAAAAAAATTCTATTTCCATCTTCCTCTCCTTTTACTTTATCACTTTAAATTATAAAACTTTTCTTTTTCTCGCGCGTTAGTCGCTGTCTGCGTATCATCCGGAACTGGAACATGTGGGGCGTACCCCATCGCCCCCATGTCCAGTGAGGAATGTACGCACGACAGTGTGGACACAATATATATTTATATATATAAATGTCCAGTTGTATGTCCACTGGACATGGACATAACTAAAAATGTATGTCCAGTTGTATGTCCAAAAGCTAAAATAGCTAAACTGGACATAATGAAAATTGTATGTCCAAATGTATGTCCAGTTTCATTTCTGGACATCATTTTTGTATGTCCAGTTGTATGTCCACATTCCTTAAAATCTTTCCTTTTTCGTAAACATACCCTGCTTTTTTCAATTTATTTTTCAGTCTTGGTCTTTCTTTCCCTCTAAATTTGTCACCGCAAAAATCCTTTCTAATCACATCTTCACTCTTTCCGATTATTCTAGATAATTCTTCTGCGGTTATACTTTCGGTTGAATCATCAAATAATTCTTCTAGTGCATCTATATAAACTTTATAAGTTTCTTCGCCTTTTTCTTTTTGCGACTTTGCAAACTTGTCAGCTGTGCTCTTCTTTTGCCACGATGTTACTTCTACGTTGATATTAATATCTGCAAGCACTCCACTTTCATCAGCTTGGTGTATTGGATATTTAAACCAAAAATTCAAGGGTTTAAATGAAGGAAACTCTCTAAGTGTTCCTTCTACTCTCCATGCAGTGATATGAGATTGATGTTCCTGCTCTTTTGCAATATATTCCATCATCTTAGTAGATTGATCGAAGTTAAGCTTTCCTGTTGCAAAATCCTGCATAGCTGAAGGACTCAACCTATCATCTTGTCCTACTTCTTCATCCCATCCCGGTATATACTCATTCAAAGCTTTCTCTATTCCCTTAATTCTTGCCTTACCATTTTCAGCTTTTTTTATATCATCTGTAAGTTCAAGCTCTATAAGGTCTAGCAGTGCGTCAGGATCTCTTGCAAAAACTCCTGAGCCTGAAGCTCTGTCCATAGACCTTTTCCCACTTTGAGCCCCCTTGGAATGGTGGTGACAATAAATAACCGCCGAATGTAACTCCGTACATATCTTGTCGAATTGATTACAAAACTTAGCCATTTGGTCTGCACTGTTTTCATCACCTGTAATAACCTTGTATATAGGATCTAATATTATAGCCGTGTATCCTTTTTTCTCTGACCTTCTAATAAGCTTAGGTGCAAGCATATCCATAGGTACGGCCTTACCTCTTAAGTTCCATATATCTATGTTTTTTAGATTATCCGGCTTGTACCCTAAGTCTTTATATACATCTGCAAAACGGTGTAAGCACGAGGCTCTGTCTAGCTCCAGGTTTATATATAATACTTTACCTTTAGCACATTGTAAGCCCAGCCACTTTTTACCTTCTGCAATAGCAATTGTAAGCTCAATAAGTGCAAAAGACTTACCTGCTTTACTTGGTCCTGCAAGTAACATCTTGTGACCTTGCCTAAGCACATTATCTATTAGGCAATCCGCTAACGGTGGTATATCATCCCAAAGATTAGTGAGTTCCTCAGGATCAGGCAAATCATCATTAACCCCCTCTATCCATTCAAACCATTCACTCCAATTACTTTTACCTATATTTGTAGCAATCAAAAATTGCTTGTGTTCGCCTCTTCTTATTCCGGGCATTCTTGATAATCTTGAAGGGTTCTTGTTTTGAGTATCAACCTTTAATCCGTTTTTCTCACATACCTTGTAAAGATATTCCACACGTTTCTTATATTCTTGATAATCTTGTGCTTCTACTTTTACTATTGCATGTACCGACTTTTTTCCGGAATAAACCATACAAGCTATAGGAAGCTCCAACTCACGCATAATTGCGTTTTGCTTGCCCAATGAAACTGTATCAGACTCTACCAATGCATAGCGGTAATCAGTAACATTGTCATTCTTAATTCCATTTCCATCCAAAGGATTAAATCTAATCCATGCGCCTGCCTCAGGGTTGTTGTCTCCAAACACGGAACTTATATCATTGTATTTTCTAAGCTCTTCTATAAGTTGGCCTGCTGTTCTATCCCAGTTACCTTTTTTAGGGCTTAGTTTATCTTCATTGTTGTAAACTTCAGTTACGTATCCTACATTTTCAGTACTTTGAAATAACGTCTGCAAGTAAGTTATTAACTCATGTACCGGATTCCATGTACTGTCATCAGGTTCTTCTATTTCCCTTTCTTCAAGCCAAGTGCTATCTACTATAGTCAAATCATCTTTTACGATAGTATCGTCCCATGAAAGAGCATAGCTTTCGGTATTTTTTTGAGGTGGCGCAAAACCACCTCTTTTTGCATATTCATATATAGTGCCACCTGTTACAAGCGAACCACCTTCACTATTAAATGTACCCCATTTGCGAAAACATTCTCCCGACTTATATCTTGTATCGTTTCTACTCCAAGAATCCCAGTCAGATGCAGTATAGCCTTCTTCTTTTAGGGCCATGCCCACATTTACCCATTCTTGATAATCTAATGTAGACGGATTAATGTATTTAAGTAATTCCAACAAGTTATATCCTTGCATTTATATCCTCCTATTAAAAAGCCTCAGGCATAGCAGGATTATATGTACTGGGACGGATTCCTTGAGGTACTTTCCATCCGTTCCCTGCAATTCTGTCAATCAAATTTTTTGTATGATTAAACTCCCATGTACCCACATGTTGAAATCCTTTTCCCTCTAAAAATCTTATCTGCTTCGGTGTAGTAAGCCCTGCCTCTCTCCTTATAGCCAGCCTGTCTAAAAGCTTTTGTGCCTTTCCTGCATTCTCTATTTCATCAGGACATATGCCCATTTTTTCAAGAGCATCTATCTGTTTTTGTGATGCCGGCGCAGCCTCCCATCCAAAGGCCGGAACATATCCCGAAAGGTCCTCAGCCTGTATAGACATTTCAAACTGTAGCGGGTCTACAAGCCGTTTCTTTCTCCTCCTCATTTCTTCAAGCTTTTTAGCCAGTGATTCCTCTCTTTGTGCCACCACATCCGCCGATGCATTCTTTTCCGCTTCCTCAAGGTCTATAGCCATACCCGCCTTTTCTTCAAGGTCTTCAGTAAGCTTCTTTGCCACTTCTGCATCTTCACATATTAAATTTGCCGGATGGCAAAGTTCATGCCTTTCTGTATGCCAAAGAAAATCAATCAAAAGAAGCTCTTCCTTACCCGGATATAATCTTGTCCCACGACCCACCATCTGACTGTATAAAGCCCTTACCTTTGTAGGCCTAAGTACAATTACACAATCTACAGAGGGGCAATCCCACCCTTCAGTAAGCAGCATTGAATTACAAAGCACATCATATTTGCCCTTATCAAAGTCCTTTAATATTTCTTCCCTGTCATCACTGTTTCCGTTCACTTCTGCAGCCTTAAACCCCTTTTTATTTAAAATCTCACAAAATTTCTGTGATGTTTTAATCAGCGGTAAAAATACCACCGTTTTTCGACTCTTACAATACTGCAGCATTTCATTTGTAATCTGCTCCAAGTACGGATCAAGCGCAGTTCCTATTTCACTTGTAGAAAAATCACCTGACTGCATACCCACATTTGAGATATCCAGTTTTAACGGTACCGTAAGGGCTTTAATGGGTGATAGATACCCTTCCTTTATAGCTTTAGGAAGGGTATATTCATACGCTAAGGTCTCAAAGTATTCCCCAAGATTTCTCATATCACCTCTGTCAGGTGTTGCCGTTACTCCAAGAACCATTGAATTCTCAAAGTATTGCAAAACCTTTTGATATCCTGCCGATATACAGTGATGGGCCTCATCTACAATGATTACAGGGAAGTGCTCAGGATCGAATTGATTCAACCGGCTATCCCTTTGCAAAGTCTGTATTGAGCCTGTGGTTATCATATACCAGCTTCCAACACTTGTTTCTTCCGCTTTTTCCACAGAACATATAAGACCTGTAGCCTTTTTTATTTTATCCGCCGCTTGCTGTAAAAGTTCGCTACGATGTGCAAGAATAAGCACACGGTTACCTTTTCTAACCATATCCTCCGCAATCTTTGCAAATACTATTGTTTTTCCACACCCCGTAGGTAGTACCAGGAGAGTTCTCTTAGTACCATTTATCCAGGTATCTTCAACTGCTCTCCTAGCCTCTTCCTGATAGGGTCTCAATGCTATCTTGTCTTCCATTAGAACTGACCTGCAGTAAACTCTTTCTTCTCTGGTACTAAATACTTCTCAACACGGTTATTTTTCTTCAAGTTTCCGTTCTTATCTTTGTATTCATTGATAACTAAACTAAGTCTTCCCTGAGCCCCGGGCACTTTAGCCCAATTCATTGTAAAAGGCTCACCTTTTTTCTTTTGACCAATCGCAACAAAGAACTGAGACAGCTTCCATTCAGCTTTTGTATTAAGGTATAATGTATCAAAAACCTTGGCTTCTTTTCCGTCAGCTTTCTTTATAATGATAGTTAAGTCAGCCTGAGGACATGGTGACATTTTTTCAGAGCCTCCAAAATGTCCTTTACCTAATGATTCAACAACAAAGTTATATTCACCTGCAGGTAGTAGTTCATACTCACTTTCTAAATTAATCTCATCATCCCAACTCAAAGCCTTATCCATTGTGTTATCCATTTTATTTATCCTCCTTTTTAACTAAATGCAATTCCTTGATTCTTTTTAATGTCTTTTATCATTTCAAATACTTGAGGCCATGCGGCAACAAGTACTCCTTCCACAAAAGCCGGATCCATATCTTGTATAAGAGTGCCTTCCGGATAGTATCCCTTACCCATAACAGCGGTTTGTATTTCCCATTCTCCAACTTCATTCTGCTCCATTAAATCACGCAGAGCCTTAGGAATACGCTCAGGATCTGAAAGATACTTAGATACTTCATTGCTTTGTGGTGCTTCTTCCACCTTGCTTTTGTCGCTTTGAAACTCCTCCATATCCGGAGTATTTGTAATTTCTGTCTCCTGCTGTTTTTCTTGTTTCTTTTGCTCGTTCTTATAATCAATAAAGTCCATCTGTGACGGCTCAGGTATATAAGGCTCAACCTTTTTAGCTGTATTATTTAAAGAATGCTCTATTACAGTCTTTATTGAGTCGTATTCCATTGGCAACTCTTCAGGTAAGTTATCTCTATTCTTAGCATCCCAACAAGGGTGGTGAGAAGTGTACATGATACGTCTTCCGCCTTGAGCTTTATTTGTTCCTTTTTGTACTCCCTTGTTATCTACATTCACAACAATAGTCTTGTAGTTACAAAAGAGAACCATATCGGCCCACTCTTTTACAATGGGTGAACACTGCTTAGAGAGTTTTAACTCCCAACGATCATAAGCTCCCATTTCATCCGGTTGCTCAAATTTACGCATCATAGCATGTGCAGTAAGCACTACATTAATACCTTTATCCACTGCATCAGAGAGTAGATTTAACATCTTCCCAAAGCTTTCTTTTAAATAGGTATATCCTTTTCCATATCCAAAATCCTCTATACCTTTTACATTCCTTTCAGCGCAAATAGCTTCAGTACAAAGCTTTTCTGCCCAGTCAACTGTATCTACTATCAACGTCTTACATATAGAGTTATCTTTTATAACCTCTTTTATTTCTTCCAAAAGCATTGTAAAGCTTGTAGGGGCAGGAAACCTTGCGACATCCATTCTCCCTGTGGATCCTTCTGTATCTATAAAGACCGGATCAGGAAACATTGATGCTAATGTCGACTTACCTATACCCTCAGGCCCGTAAATAACCACCTTCGTTGCCTTTTGTATTTTCCCTCTAATGATTTCCATTAAAATACCCCCTCTTTCCATTCCTTTTGTTTTGCTTCCGGCTTTTCTTCCGAACCTTTAGCGTAACCATCTTCAATGATTATGCTGCATTCTTCACCTGTGCTTACTCGTGTAGCTATCACCTGTAAATCTTCTTTTTCAAGCCAATCACTGAATTCTTTTAATGTAATCATATCCATCTGTTCAAGCTTATCCATTAATACAAAACCACAATCAGGTTTTAGCTTTCTCACTATAGCTGTAGCTACCTTCAGCCTGTCAGATCCTGACATGTTATCCCACTGTTGCCCCTTATATAAAAGTTTTCCATCAGTTACAGTCAGCTCAGGCAATGGCAAGTCTGCACTATTAAGGAGCTCTGTTTTTTGCTTTCTGACTTCAGTTATCTTATTTGTAAGGGCTTCATATTGTGTCTGATATTCTCTTGCATCATCCTCTGCTTTATCCTTATCAAGATTAATACGAACCTTACGGTTAATTTCTTCAATTTCTGCAAGATTTTTCTCCAGCTCCTCAGTAGACTCGTCCTGTAATTCAAGAACTGTTTTCCTTGCAGTTTCTTCATCCTTTGCAGTTTCTTCATAAGCCTTTCTTCTTTCACTCAACTTTTCCTGCAATGATTTAATTTGCTCTTCAAGTCTTTGTACTTCGTCAAATATTCTTTGCTTTGCAAATGTAATTTCTGATAGTCTGTCACGCTTCTTTTGGTTTTCTCCGTTCCTTGCAAGAATTTCCTGCTGTTGCCTTATTAATTCAGATGCACTTACAAGCTCCTTCGGTGCCTCCGGGAAATACTCCTGTTCTTTAGCAAATTTTGATTTTTGGTCGGCAATTCTTCCTACTGTCAAACGTTCGTTATACAGCTCCTTTTCCTGTCTCTCAAGCTCATTTAATCTGTCTCCTACACCGATAATATTAAGCAGAGTATTAGCCTTTTCTGTGTCATTTGCTTCCATAAACTTAGGAAGGTCAAGGGCGAGCTTTTCCACAAAAGAATCTAATAATTGTTGTCCGGCTTTCTGGCCTTTTGGATCAGTAACCTTTAAGTCCGAATTCTTTCCTTTTCTCTCTACCACAAGACCATTGCTAAGAACTACATGTAAGTGTGGTGGAGTTACTGAACCGTCTCTTTCTGCCTTTGAAGGCTTGTATGCTGCACCAACTAATGCCCAGGCTATAGAATCCAGAACACTGGTTTTACCCTGATTATTGTTGCCACCGACTATAGTTAATCCACTTTTTGACGGTTCAAGCTTCACAGCCTTAACTCTCTTTACATTCTCTATTTCAAGCTTATTTATTTTTATTGACATTTTTCCTCCTCAATTTCCAGATGTTCATAAGCGAACAAAATCATCTTTGACACAACTTCCTTCTCATTCAAATTTGTTTTCATCGTTACATCGTCAATAATTCCCTTTGCCTCAGCTGTGATACGGCACCTGTAATAATTATCATTAGAAGGATACTTTTGCTTTTTAAATACCAACTTCTCCATGCTATCCTCCTTCTTAAAAAACAAACATTACTACAACTGCAAGGTTAAATATTGTTAAGCCTATGACTCCCATCCAGAACGCTCTTTCCACACTGTCGAGATCATACTCAAGCTCTGCAACTTTCCTCTTTAGCTTTTCAACCTCTTTGCTATGACTGCTCTTAAACTCTGCTATATCTTTCTCTAATCTTTTGCCTGTCCACACATCCGGCACAGCTACCTTTTCTTTTAAATTAGACATTTAAATCCTCCTTTGCTGAGAAGCTTCTTTCCAAGCTCCTTGTCTTCTAATAGTTCTTTTAATGTTTTCTTTTCAAGTGCCTTGCTCAATGAAGGACTACAGAGTATTACTCCCAGAGTGCTGTCTGTAAGTATCTGACCAATTGTAGCCGACATAGTTCTCTCAATCCTTTTTATCCTGATAGCTCTCTTCTTTTTCTTGCCGTAAACGACTTCTTCTATTTCCTCTATAACCTTTAATTCACACCAGTTGCGATACACTTTCTTGACTTCAACCTCACAGATTACATCAGTAGGCACTGCGTTTTCTTTTATAAAAAGCTCGCACTTCATCATGAAAGTGTCTCCCGGCTGTATAGCCTGATGAATTTCTTTATACCTTAGTGCAGGCTTAAGACCGCCAACTATAGCTATGTGTATAATTTTATTATTGTGATGTACTATCATATCTTTTTCCTCGCCTGTGCCAGTGCCTCTTCCTTCGTGATGTAGAAGTAAAGGTCTGTAGAGCTTACCTTGAATCTGTCGTATTCAAAACCGCTATCGTAGGCGCATTCCTTTTCAGTTAAGATATAATCTCTGTTTTTAAGTGTAACCTCAATCGGATCATAGCCATCTTTTAATCTTTCAATTAATTCAATGTACAGCACTTCCGCCCTACATTTTCTTGTTGTTCCTGAGCTTCTCTGAGCCCATGTAGGAATAGATACTTCTACTAAGCAGTCATTGCCTTCAAAGTCCTCTCCTATCGTCCATCCCGTAAAGCCTCCATCCGACGGACACACCGGATAAATACCGACTGTATTATCAAATTCAGCTGTAATGATGTTTATGTCCTGAAGGTTTGCCTCAGTCAGATTAGCCTGTGCGAATGATGTTCCGTCTAAATCCGCGCCCTCAAAGCTTGCTTCTGTCAAGTTTGCCGATAAAAATACAACATCTTTGCAGTTCGTCTCATTAAAGTTTGCACTCCATGCATTTGCGCATGAAAAGTCTGCATTTTTTAAGTTTGCACCTTCAAAATTTGTACTGACAAGAACCGCATCTATAAAGGTCGCTCCCTCAAGGTTTGCGCCTGTAAAGTTTGCTTGCGATAAATTTCGCCCCGTGAAGTCAACGCCTCTCAAATCCATATTTGCGAAATTGTTGTTTAAAGTCTCTTTTAATTCTTCCTTTTTCATTTATCCTACCTCTCTTACTATCTTCCATCCTGTGCCTCTTGCAGGCCTTCTCCTTTGACTTGCAAATTCCGAAGTTTGTATTTTTATCCTCTTTGCTATCCACTTATCAAAACCTGCTGTATCAAAGATTATTGTTGAATTTGGTTTTGATGGATCCACCTTTGTAGCGAATGTTTGCTTCGGGTCTCTATAAGCCTCCATAAGTAAAGGTTGTGGAAAACCTAAGCCTTTAAGCTCTGACATTTTCATTATTTTTCTCGGATACTCCATAATTTTCTCCTAATCTATTGCGTACTTGTCCCATGTGCCTTCGTCAAAGAAATCCTTACCCATAAAAGACATTTTTCTATATATTTCGTTAGGACTGTGCGGTACTCTAAGGGCTGCATTTTTAGCGTCTCCACCGTTCTCCATTATTTCTTTGACAATCCTTAATTCTTCTTTTGTCCAAGGCAAGGTTCTTGATGTATAATTCTTCCAAGCCTCCTTATCGTACAGGTCAGTACCCATGAATTTTATCTTTGCAGAAACTGACACGCTTTTGCGATTTAATGTCTCCGCAATCTTTACAATCTTAGTGCCCTTGGCCTTAAGCTCTGACAGCGTGGCTATTTCTTCCATGCTCCAGCCCCTTCGCGGTGAGTAATCATTTTCTTCTTTCATAGCTTCTTCTCTTCTTTGGAAAACTCCTCACTTTGACATTTTCATAATCTGTTTCGGATAATCCATCTTTTCTTGTCACCTCCCACAATTCTATAAGTTCATGAGATATCAGAGATACCTGCTCCGCTGTACCCTTTATGTACAGATCCTCAACTAATCTCAGTAAAATACTTTCTAATCTTTTCTGTTCTTCGGTCATTCTTTTACCTCTTTACTTTCCCTCTAATCTCTCCTAAACTATCCTTACAAGCTATTACCGTAGCTGAGTAAGCGAAAGGAGGGATATGAGTATGAAATTTAACCCTGATTGTGTGAGAGATATCCTTATCCACATCGAAAGTTTTGAGTATGGTTCAGCTCATACTATTGAACAGATGCGCACTGAGCTATCCAACTACTCATATGAGGAACTTGATTACCACTGTTTAAACTTATATGAAGCAGGACTTATAAGAGCCTCTACAGTCAATATACGTGGCGCATATCTTCCACGAGTTTCAAGAGTGTGTGATTTAACTTATGAAGGCCACCAATTTTTAAGTGAGATTCGTTCCGATGATATTTGGAATAAAACCAAAGAAACTGCTAAAAGCATCGGCTCCTTCTCTATCAATACTCTCTCAACAATTGCCACAGATGTTATTTCATCTCTTGTTCACAAGGGTCTTGGCCTACAGTAACGTATACCGTTATATTCAGCTCCGCTTCAGCCATGGCGGAGCTTTTTAATGTAAACTCCTTGATATTCTTAATTTCCACTCCATCAAGATATATCCGGTTATCCTTGAGTGTGAGTTTTTGTAGTTCCATTTTTCTTTCCTACCCAACCTTTTCTTCTACCAGCTTCCCTAAAAAGAGATTTACAAAGTACACTTGTCCTTTTCCTGTAACCTTTGTGGTCTTTGTAACTCTCACGCTTCCGTCAGGATTATTTATCGTGCTTTCCTTTACCTCAAATAGGCCTAATTCCATAGCCTTTTGTGTAGGTAAGTTTTTGCTGCTTCCAGCCTTCATTAAGAAGCTTCTCTGTCTTAGTTCCTCAAACAGCCTCTTTTGTCCTGTATC
>NZ_CALLVU010000077.1 GCF_938015485.1 uncultured Lachnoanaerobaculum sp.
GGCTTTTAACGTCTTTATTCATTATTTACCAACATTTTTAGCTTCTCTAGCCTTGTTTGCATCGTCGCGTCGATGTTTCCGCCCTCGCTTATTATCACCACGCCACCTTTGCTTATGGCGTCATCAGCGCTTACTTTTACGCGTTCGTTTTTACTAAATTGCTCTTTTAGATAGTCGCTATCTTCAGGATTTACGCGAATTTCTATATTTTTTACGTCGCTTAGATCTTTTATAAGCGAATTTGCTAGGTGATGAGCGATCTGGCTAGATGCGCTTGAAACCTCTTTTTCTATCACCTCTTTGGCGATCTTTATCGCAGTTTGCCCAAGCTCTTCCTCGCTCTTTTTCAAAAACTCATCAAATTTAACGTACTGCTCGTCAAGCTTTGCAGCTGAAGCACTAAATTTAGCCTCAAGTTCCTTTATCTTTGCCTCATTTGCCACAAATCTTCCCTCACCGTGTGAAATCGGATTTGCATATACATCGCCAAGTTTTGCGTTCATAAGCCAAGGTGATTTGTTGCTTGTGACCTTAAGGTAAGCCATCTTTGAAATATGTCTGCCGATGGTATTTGTTGCAAGCGTAGCTGAAGTCTCCTCCTGCTCTTTTATAACTCCGTCAGGCAAAAGTCCCAGCTTTATAAGAGTCTGGAAACCGTTGCAAATACCAAGTATAAGTCCGTCTCTGTTAAGCAAATCTTCTATCTCTTTTTTCAAAATTTCATTTCTGAATACGGTGGCAAAAAACTTTGCCGAACCGTCAGGCTCGTCACCTGCCGAGAAACCTCCCGGGAACATTATAATCTGAGAATTCCTTATCTCATCCCTATACTTTTCAACAGATTCCTTTATAGCCAAAGGTGAACTGTTTCTGAATACAAACGCCTCTGCAACGCCACCGGCCCTGTTAAATGCTCTTATTGAGTCATATTCACAGTTGGTTCCCGGCATAACAGGTATAAATACTCTTGGAGTCGGAAATTTTTCTTTTGCTATATAAACACTGTCCGCTTTATATATCTTATCCTCTGCGCACTCCTTGTTATCAGGCTCTTGTACGGAAGGGAATACTTTCTCAAGCGGCTTCTTCCAGCCCTCAAGCACCTCATCAAGTGAAATCTCAATGTCTCCTACAACCAATTTAGGCTCGTCTATAACTTCACCCAAGTTTAGTGCATCTTCAAAATCAAGTTCATTTTCACATTCCACAAGGAAGCTTCCGAACTCAGGAGCAAAAAGTGTGTCTTCATCCGCAGATAAACTTGCTCCCAGCATATTTCCGAAGCACATCTTAGAGATTGCCTCAACACATCCTTTTCGCTCAGTTACAAATGCGCTTACTATATTTTTAGCCTCAATTTCTTTTTGAACATACTCATAAAGATTTTTTAAATATTCAAAATCAGGAAGATTATACTTATCTCTCTTTACTCTAAGTAAATAAAGCTTATTGCCCGTCTTCTTTAACTCTGTGGATATTATATTTTGATTTTCTCCCACAACCACCGCAAATGAAACCAGTGTAGGAGGCACATTTATATCGTTGAAAGTACCTGACATGGAGTCCTTGCCTCCTATAGATGCAAGCCCAAGTCTCATCTGTGCTTCATATGCGCCAAGCAGTGCCGCCAAAGGCTCTCCCCATGTGGCTTCACTTGTCATCCTTCTGAAGTACTCCTGGAAAGTAAAATGTACCTTCTTGTAGTCGCCGCCTACCGCTACTATTTTGCTTAGTGAAGTGACTATTGCATACATTGCTCCATGATAAGGACTCCAACTTGATAAATACGGGTCAAATCCGTAACTCATAACAGTCATGGCGTCACTCTTTTCATTTAGAAGCGGCCACTTTGCAACCATGCTCTGTGTCTCTGAAAGCTGATATTTTCCTCCATAAGGCATCAATACGCTCTTTCCTCCGATGCTTGCATCAAACATCTCCACAAGTCCTTTTTGTGATGCCACATTTAAATCAGAAACCGTATTAAGCCATCTCTCCTTTAAAGGTAAGTTTTCACTTCTTTTATCAAAGATATTTTCATCACTTGGAGTATTTACATACACATTTGTATTGGCTGTTGCACCGTTTGTATCAAGGAATGCTCTTGAAAGGTCAACTATTTTCTTTCCTCTCCAAGTCATTTGCAGTCTTTTTTCTTCCACCACCTTTGCTACAATACTTGTCTCAAGGTTTTCTTCCTCTGCATACTTGCAGAATTCATCTACAGACTTAGGATCCAGTACTACAGCCATCCTCTCCTGTGATTCGGAGATTGCAAGCTCGGTACCGTCAAGTCCCGCGTACTTTTTAGGCACCTTATCAAGATCTATAATAAGTCCGTCCGCAAGTTCTCCTATTGCTACAGATACTCCGCCGGCTCCGAAGTCGTTACATTTTTTTATAAGTTTTGTCACTTCAGGTCTTTTAAAGAGTCTTTGTATCTTTCTCTCTGTAGGTGCATTACCTTTTTGCACCTCTGCGCCTGCCGTAACTATGGAATCTGTCTTATGTACTTTACTTGAACCTGTAGCTCCTCCGATACCGTCTCTTCCGGTTCTTCCTCCAAGAAGTACTATGATATCTCCGGGATCCGAGGTCTTTCTGATAACATTTTCTCTCTTTGCGGCACCCATCACCGCACCGATTTCCATTCTCTTTGCCACATAGTCCGGATGATATATCTCTTTTACATACCCTGTAGCCAGTCCTATCTGATTGCCGTATGATGAATAGCCGTGTGCCGCTCCTGTAACTATCTTTCTTTGCGGCAACTTGCCTGCAAGGGTCTTTTCAATATGAAGTGTAGGGTCGGCAGCTCCTGTGATTCTCATAGCCTGATATACATAGGTTCTTCCTGACAGAGGATCTCTTATCGCACCTCCAAGACAGGTTGCGGCACCGCCGAAAGGCTCTATTTCCGTCGGGTGGTTATGCGTTTCATTCTTAAAGTTGATAAGCCACTCTTCTTTTTTACCGTCCACAACTATAGGTACGACTATGGAGCAGGCGTTTATCTCGTCAGTCTCCTCCACATCATTAAGGATGCCGTCAGCCTTCAGCTTTTTCATAGCTGAAAGTGCAATGTCCATAAGGCATATCTTCTTGCCTGATTTATTTTGATAAAGCGCCTTTCTGTCATCCAGATACCTCTGATACGACTCCTTTATAGGTACGCCAAAAAATCCCTCCTCAAAGTCCACATCGCAAATCTCTGTAGAAAAAGTTGTATGTCTGCAGTGATCCGACCAATATGTGTCAAGTACTCTTATCTCAGTGATAGAGGGATCTCTTTTTTCGTCGTTTTTTAAATAATTTTGTATAAACTTAAAGTCGTCAAAAGTCATAGCCAATGAAAGGCTCTCATAACACTCTCTTAAAGCCTTTTCATCCATCTTTATAAAGCCATCAATTATCTCCACGTCTTTAGGTACTTCAAAGTCAATCTTTAAAGTTTCAGGTAGGGACTCATCTGCAATTCTTGAGTCTACAGGATTTATGCAGTAATTTTTTATTTTCTCCTTGTCCTCACTGCTGAAGTTTCCAAAGAAAACATAGGTGGTTGCCGAACGAATATCAATGTCGTCTTCGCTTCCTAAAAGCTTTACACACTGTATTGCGGAATCCGCTCTTTGGTCAAACTGTCCGGGCAAATATTCTACAGTAAAGAAAAAGTCTCCGTCTTTATGTGGAAAGCTGCCCTCATAACAGTTATCAAGCGGCGGTTCACAAAAAATAGTATTGATGCTTCTTTTATAGTCATTATCCGATATATTTTCAATATCATATCTGACCAAAACCCTTACATCCAAGAGGTCTTTTAAGCCGCAATAATTCCTAAGCTCGCTTAAAAGTTCCTTTGCTCTGATGGCAAAATCTCTCTTCTTCTCTACATAAATCCTTCTAACGCCCATTTTTCCTCCATTTCCCAGAAAAACAACTGCAAACGATTAACAGGTTTCAAGCTTATAATTGTAAAACCTTATGCTATAAACTTTTAATATGACTTTGTATACCGTCACATACAATATTTGAAAGTTCGCCCATGATAAGCGGTTTTGCGTACTGAATAAAATGTTCGTTCACATAAAATCCGTCCTCACTTATCCACTCTCTCGGTACTTTCTTTTCAATATTTGCAACTAAATTTATATCACATTTTTTAACAATAGACAAATATGGAGAATCTTCCACTCTTTCAAAGTTCATCATGACTCCCGTGTTACCGTCAAGTCCGGCCTTCACTCCCAAAAATCCGATATTAAACGCCTCATCAATATCGGTCTTACTTTGAAGGTGTGCGGCAGCCCTTTGAAGAGTATTTATCTCAACAGCTCTGGTCTTTACACCTAATTCAGTTTTTATCTTTTTAGCCAAAAAGGCGGCTGTTCCTGAAAGCATCTTATGTCCGAATGCATCCACATTGCACTCGTCCTCACTTATATGATGACCGTTTGTGTCCTTAATGCCTTCCGAAACCGCTACAACTATATTGCCCTTTGTCTGCATTCTGTCTGATAAAATCCCGATAAATTTCTTTAAATCAAGTCCTATCTCAGGCAACAGTATGAAATCAGGTCCGTCGTTTAATTTATTCTTTGCTAAAGCCGATGCGGCAGTGAGCCAACCGGCATTTCTTCCCATTATCTCAACAAAGGTCACACTCTTTAAATCGTATACATTTGAGTCTCTTACTATCTCTGAGATTGATGTCGCAATATATTTTGCGGCGCTTCCGTATCCCGGAGTGTGATCCGTTACAGGCAGATCGTTGTCAATCGTCTTCGGCACTCCGACAAATCTTATCTTACTGCCGTTTATCTTTGAATAGTCCGACAACTTCTTTATAGTATCCATTGAGTCGTTGCCGCCTATATATATGAAAATACCGATATTGTATTTATCAAGTATTTCAAAAATTCTCTCATAAACCTCATCGCCTTTTTTTACCTCAGGCAATTTGTATCTGCATGAGCCAAGATATGAACTCGGTGTTCTCTTTAAAAGTTCAACATTAAGCTCCGACTCAAGCGTATCGTCAAGATTTATTATATTTTCTTTTAAGAGCCCTTCTATACCGTATCTCATACCGTATACCGTATCAATTCCAAGTTCCTTTGCACCGACATAAACTCCTGCCAGTGACGAATTGATAGCTGCTGTAGGACCTCCTGACTGGCCTACAATCAAATTCTTTCTTTCCATAGCTTTTCCATCTCCTAATTTATTTTTTCCAAGTCAATTGCATTCAGACTTATTTTCAAAAGTTCCTCCACTTCATCCTTTGGAATCTGTAACCTTTTTGCCAGCTCTTCAACACTTGCTTCTTTTCCATACTCTGTTGCCAACTCACTTGAGACGTCCATAAGCTCATTTACCCTGTCGGCAAGCTTATTTGAGGCATCTTTTTTCACTTTTTCTTCATCTGCAATCTCACGCAATCTCTTTTCAACTTTTGTTTTTATCTGAGATTTTAAATCACCTTCACTGTATTCCATAACAGCCATGGTAAGTGCGAGATGACTTTCACTTATAAGATCGCTCATCTCCTCACCGCAACCTATAAAGGGCTGTATAAGTCCTGTAGCATACATCATATGACCTTCAATAAGCCTGTTTCTTGCACTCTCATCTCCACGTAAAAGAGCGGCCGTAAGCTCATTAAGCTCTTTTTCTTCTATCTCTTTTATCGCCTTCATATCCTCAAGATACATCTCAAGAACTGTCTTATCCTTCATTATCCGATCCACTCTCTACCAATGTAATATTTATCTTTTTGAACATATCTTTTACATATGTATCAAAGACATGCATTATATCTCTTTCAAGCAAAAATGTCTTAGGTGAAAACGAGCTTATAAGCTCCAGCTTCTTATCCGCATACCTGATATTTAAATACATATCGGCCTCTATATCCTTTGCGGTATTTTCACCAATCCATCTTTTACTGAATTCTTCCGAGAATTTGAGCACCAATTTAAAGGCTGTAGGAGTCCTCTTTCCTTTGATAATCTCAAAGCAGATATGTCTAAGCTCACTCCAGGTACAAAAGCTCCTATCTTGTACCTCATCAAAGTAGGCTTTGTTTAACTTTCCTCCGATATCAAACTTCACAAAGGTTGTAAACTCAGCCTCAATAACACCGAACTTGTCAAAAAGATCCGTCATAAAGAGTTTTTTTGTAAACTCCTTTACATCTAAAATCTCAAAGGCCTCCATTGTTATCCTCCGCCCAGAGTGTAAAAAAGTCCTTTCCCGAGATTGTAAAGAAAGCATTCTTACATACTTTGTCAAACTCGGAATCGTTTATATCTATAGGATTCGACTTTACAAAGTCGTTATACATATTCAAAAGATATGCGGACTCTCTCTCATTTTTTATCTTCTCTTTATTTTTCTTTGTAGCTTCTTTGTCATTGCTCTTTACGCATTTGTAAAGTAAATACTTTCCCTTGTTTGTAAGGATAGGGCTTACACCGCCGTCTTCTAAAACTCCAAGTGCGCTCTTTATATCTTCAGGCTCATTATTAAGCTCCACACTCCTTGATATATCTGAATTTTCTGAAAACTGAGTTGCAAGTTTTACACAATTTTCACCGTTGTTCAGTCTGTTCAAAAGATCTGTAGCCAGATTGTAGTCTGAAACCTCTATCACATTAAAGTCCATTATCCTGGCTTCACTCTCACTGACTTCTTTTACATTCTTTGCAATCAGCTCTTTTTTTGCCTTCATAACCAAAAAATAGTCTAAGAAAACATTATCACACTCTTCCTGACTTAGCCCCTTAAACTCCTCACTGTTTGTCGCATTTTCATCATAAAATGTCTTTGAAAGCTTAAGTGCGTCGCTTTTTTGCGATTCGGAAAGTGTGATATTATTTTTTTCCGCCAATTTTTTCAATACTACAAGTTCTTTATAGTAATTCTTCAAATCATTATAAAAATTGTCTTTGTATGTAATGTTTTTATCTCTGTCTATATAGCTGTCCCATATTGAAGCACTGTATGTATTTGTAATAATTTGGCTCTCCGAAACGGCCGGAATAAGCATCTGAGCATAGCTGTAACCAAGCTTATTATCTGTAAGATTTATTTTTATATTTTCACTTATGTTCTCCGTCTTTATTCCGCAACCCATAAGACATACCGCCGCCAAAAGCCCGACTAAAATTTTTCTTTTCAACTTTGTCTCCTAAAGCAGATAGTTTAATATTTTCAAAACACCCAGGTTTTCATTGCTGTCCGCCATAAATCTTGCATTCTCCTTTGCAACCGGTGCAGCATTTTTTACCGCAAATGAATAGTATGCCGCCTTAAACATCTCCACATCGTTTTCCTGATCTCCGAAAACCATTGTCTCGTTTTCACTTATTTCAAAAGCTTCCTGAATCTTTTTAAGCGCATTACCTTTGCTCACTCCCTTTGCGGTGCAGTCAATCCACATTTTTCCGGCATAGTTTATCAAAAGTTTATCACTGTACTTGTCAATAAGATAGTCGGCCTTACCGTATATATTTTCAGAATATGCGGAAACCTTTATCAGATTTTCAACCTTTGTCAGGTCGTCCACCACCTCTATTCTTCCTCTATATCCGCCTCTTATCCAACTGAGCAAAAAGTCGTTTTTTTCTTCGATATAATAAGATGATGCATCAGCCACTACGGCAACCAAATTCTTGTCCTTTCTTATATCAAGTATCAGTTTCTTTGTGATTTTATCATCCATAGTCCTGACAAAGAGATTTCTGCCGTTGATACCTATATAAGCACCATTATCCGATATATAAAATATCTTATCCTTCACATCTTCAAAGACATTTTCAATACTTATCCACTGCCTTCCGGAAGCAACCGCAAAGTGTATACCTTTGTCATGAAGATCCCTTATAGCCTTTACTATCCTTGTGTCAAGTTTACCTTCCCCGTCACCTACCAAAGTTCCGTCAACATCCGAGGCAATAAGTTTTATCATTTAATACATTCCTCCAATTACAAATGCTATCACTATACCTAAAATCGCACCCATAAATACCTGTAAAGGCGTATGTCCGACAAATTCCTTCAGTCTCTCTTCAAAATGTTCAAAATTGTCTTCAAATATATTGTTCTCCAAAATCATATTCAGGAGTTTTGCCTGTTTTCCGGTCTCTCTTCTCACACCCATAGCATCATACATAACCACAAGTGCCAGAATAAAGCTTACCGCAAACTCATATCCGCCAAAGCCGTATTTTAAAACACTTGATGTCGCAAGTGCACAGACTGTGGCCGAATGTGAACTTGGCATACCGCCGCTTCCCCAGAGTCTGTCCGGAGAAAACGACTTGTTATACCATATATCAATAAGTGTCTTTAAAAGCTGTGCAACCAGCCAACCGAGAGCTGCACTGACAAGTACTTGATTTGAAAGTATCTCATCTAAAACACTCATACAACTCCTCCCTCCGGTTTGAAAATCTTTTTCATGTTGCTGATAATCTCATTCACAGATGTGGATTTATCCGCCATAGTAAGCACCCATCCCTCTCTTGAGAGAGGGGGAATAGGTGTAAAAGGAAACATATGAGTCTTTATCATGCCGGCTTCCTTGTCACTTATGCCGAAGTATTTTTTTGCATTCTTTGCAGCCGTATACGGATGTGTAAATCCGTGAAAATGTGTGCCTATCTCCTTTGCCGGCCTATGCCAGTCATAGAGATAAAAATCATGTAAAAGTGCCGCTCTTGCCGCCGATTTATAGTCCAAGTTAAGTTTTTTACATACCAAATATGTAGTATACGAAACATTTATACTGTGCTCCATAGTGGAGGTACTGCCGTGCTGTACAAAGCCCGCCAGCTTTTTAAAGATATCACTGCTTAGTATATCCTTTACAATGTCCATATACTGTACATCATTTATATATTCTTTCATCCTATCAACCAATCATACAGAGCCTGGTACTCAAGTGCGGACTGCTTCCATGAGAAGTCCACCGCCATCGCCCTGTCAATCATCTTATTCCATTCTCTCTTTTTATCATAATAAATATGCCTTGCGAAATTTATCCTGTCCATCATCTCATGTGCGTTGTAGTTTGCAAATGAGAAGCCTGTACCCTTTGACTCAAACTCATTGTAGCTTTCTACAGTATCACAAAGTCCGCCCGTCTCACGTACTATCGGAAGAGTTCCGTATCTAAGTGACATAAGCTGGCTAAGTCCACAAGGCTCAAACAGTGAAGGCATAAGGAAGGCATCCGCTGCCGCATATATCTTATGTGACATATCCTCCGAGTAATAAATATTTGCAGATACTCTGTCAGGATACTTCCATGCATAGTGTCTGAACATATTTTCATACTTAGGATCTCCGGTTCCAAGTACTACAAGCTGAGTGTTCTCATCACAGATTTGATCCATCATATACTCAACAAGGTCAAGCCCCTTCTGATCTGTAAGTCTTGAAACCATTGCAAGCATAAACTTCCTGTCATCTACAGGCAAGCCCAAATCCTTTTGCAACCCTCTTTTATTTTTTACCTTTTCTTTTCTGAAATTTTTACTGTTGTAATTATTATAAATAAGCTTATCCGTTTCAGGATTAAACTCATTATAATCTATGCCGTTTACAATACCTCTTAAGTCATTGTCTCTGGCCCTCAAGAGTCCGTCCATTCCCTCGCCGTAGAAAGGATTTTGTATCTCCTTGGCATAGGTCTTTGAAACTGTGGTTATAGCATCGGCATACACAAGTCCGCCCTTTAACAGGTTGCCGTCCTTAAAGGCCTCAAGCTTGTCAGGTGTAAAGTAATAATCACTAAGTCCTGAGAAATACTTTATTGTCTTTACATCCCAAGTACCCTGGAATTTTAGATTGTGAATTGTGAATACCGACTTTATTCCTCTAAAGAACTCTCCGCCTGCAAATCTGTCCTTCAAATATACAGGTACAAGTCCTGTCTGCCAGTCATGACAATGTATCAAATCAGGTCTGAAGTCAACAAAAGGTAATGCGCAGAGTGCCGCCTGTGAAAAGAATATAAACTTCTCTATATCATAAAGCCAATCTCCGTACGGAGTCGGTCCGCTAAAATACTCTTCATTATCAATAAAATAAAAGGTTACTCCGTCAAGCTCTTTTTTGAGTACTCCTACGTATTTACTTGTACCTGCATAGTCAATATAGAAATCTCCTATGTACTCCAAAGAGTTTCTGATTTCTTCCTTCATGCACATATACTTAGGTAAAATAACTCTGGCGTCAAAATATCTCTTGTCCAAATATTTCGGCAAAGAACCCACTACATCTGCCAATCCGCCTGTTTTAATAAATGGCACTGCCTCTGATGCAACAAACAATATTTTCTTCATAGTATCCACTTACCTCCTTGAGTCCGCTTCTTGTATCATTTCCCTTGCGGTTTTTAGTACACCTTCAGTTAAATTATTACCGCCAATCAATCTGGCTATCTCTTTTATTTTACCTTCTTTATCCAATAAATCAATATCTGTTTGTGTAGTCTTTCCGTCCGTTGATTTTGATATGAACAAATTTTGATCCGCCATAACCGCTATCTGTGGCAGATGTGAAATACACAAAACCTGGCGCCCCTTTGATATATTCATAAGCTTTTCGCCTACCTTTACCGCAGTCTTTCCGCTTATTCCCGTATCTATCTCATCAAATATCAAAGTCTGTATATCATCACTGCTTGCAAAAACCGTCTTCAGTGCAAGCATTATTCTTGAGAGTTCACCTCCGCTTGCCACCATTTGAAGTGGCTTCATGGGCTGCCCCGGATTTGTACTTATCAAAAAATCCACCGCATCATATCCGTCTCTTGAGATTTTGTCCTTCTTTGTAAATCTTATTTCAAACTCGACCCCAAGGAAATTCAAATCTTCAAGCTCTTCCTTAATTCTCTTGGTAAGCTTGACAGCCACTTCTTTTCTCATAGCACTTATCAATGTGCATCTTTCCAAGATACTCTCTTCAAGCTTTGCCGCACTCTTTCTTAATAAGACGACCTCTTCACCGAAGTCTTTTAAGAAATTCAGTCTGTTTTCTTTCTCTTTTAACAACTCCTGTATCTTATGGTAGTCGTTTGAATATTTTGACTTTATATGCCTTATAGTATCCAATCTTTCTATAACTTTATCATACTCTCTTTCATTATATTCCAAGCTGTCAAGGTATCTGTTTGTATAATGTATTGTCTCCGATATCAAATCCTCTATCGTATTAAGATTTGACACCACCACATTAAGACTGTCATCAAGTGATGCAATATCAAAGACATCTCTTATATTGTTTCCGATACTTTCATTTTCAAGTTCCAAAAGAAGTTCTACAAGTACATCATTTATCTTTGATATATTCTTGCCTTTTTTGAAAACCTGTTCAAGCTCTTCTTCTTCATTTTCCTTTATCTTTGCATCTTTTATCTCATTTATCTCAAAGTCAAGTATATCAATCTCTCTTTTTCTGAGTCTCTCATCTATGCCTTCCTGAATTCTTTGATTGATTTTCTTTAACTCACCATAGTCATTTGAAAGTTCGATTTTAAGCTTACTAAGCTCTTTAGGGCAAAATGAGTCAAGCAAAACAAGATTGTTCCCCACACTTAAGAGTGACTGATGTTCATGCTGTCCGTGTATATCTATCAAAGTATCTGTAATCTCTCTAAGCTTACCTAGAGTTACAGTCTCATCATTGATTCTGCACACACTTCTTGAAGTACTTATCTTCCTTGTAAGTATCAGCATATCGTCCTCAAACGAGATATCCATCGCTTTTAGTTTTTCTTTTCTTTTTTCATCCAATGTGAAAATAAGTTCAACAAATCCCTCATTTTCACCCACTCTTATAATGTCCTTGTTCGCCTTTGCACCAAGAGCAAGATTTATGGAATCTATCAAAATAGACTTACCTGCACCTGTCTCACCGCTAAGTACACTGAGTCCTTCTTTAAAGTAGATATCCGCTTTCTTTATCAGTGCAAGGTTTTTTATATGTAACTCTATCAGCATAATCCTCCCTTTTAGATACTACCCTGATACTTATACATTATTCTTTATAAATAAGTTTCCTTATTCTCTCCATAACGGTCACGGTATCATCCACACTTCTTATTGCCGCCATTATAGTGTCGTCTCCTGCAATACAACCCACTATCTCACTCATCTGTAAAGAATCAAGTGCCGCCGCAACAGCCATAGCCATACCCGATACGGTCTTTAACACCAATATATTCTGTGCCATATCCATTGATATAAAGGCTTCTTTGAGTATTTTAAGATATTTTTCTGAAATACCGTCCTGCTTGGGCATAAGTGAATACTTTTGTTTACCGTCTCCGTATACAACCTTTGAAAGCTTCAAATCTCTTATATCTCTTGAAACCGTAGCCTGTGTCACAACAAATCCGCTGTCCTCAAGTCTTTGTGCAAGTTCCTCCTGAGTTTCAATGTCATATGTGTTAATAAGTTCTATAATCTTTGAATGTCTTTTTATTTTCATATCAAATCCTGTTCATCTTATTCCTGATATTATCAAGAAAACTCCCCTTTTTTAACTTTATCAATCGGGCAAATATTTCCGACTCTCTAAGTTCCACCACATCCTTATTCTCAAGGCTCACACTTTCGTCTCCGTCAACTACAAGTTCCCTGTTTGACTTTATATTATCACCGAATGAAATACGTATCACCTTTGATGATGAAAGCACTATGCTTCTTTGGCTGAGTGCATGCGGACAGATAGGTGTGATAAGCATCATCCTTGAGCTCGGCTCTATAATAGGTCCTCCGGCACTCAGATTGTAGGCTGTTGAGCCTGTAGGAGTTGATACAATTATACCATCAGATGAATATTCATTCAAGAAATCTCCTTCAATATACACATTGCATCTTAGAGTTTTCAGTACTTCTTTTCTTGTAATAACAGCCTCGTTAAGTGCGGTCAAAGTCTTTATTTCTTTTCCGTCACGTATTACGCTTGCGGATATCATCATCCTGTTTTCTATAAAGTATTCGTCATTTATCAGTATATCAACCATGTACTCTATATCTTTGGCCGTATTTATACTTGTAAGGTAACCCAGATGCCCCATGTTGATACCGATAATAGGGATACACAGATGTGATATATCTCTTGCGGCTCTTATCAGTGTACCGTCTCCGCCAAGAGTAATAACGCAGTCCACATTTGGAAAATTGCTCAAATCTATATAGCCGAAAGACTTATAGCATTTACCGCCTCTTAAATTTATCTCTTTTTCAAGATTATTAAGCGCTTTTTTTATACCCTCTTTTTCACTATTTCCTACAAGAAAAAAAGTTTTCATCTTTCCTCCTACAGATTTTCATGCGCAGTGTTCACTACAGCTTCTATATCAATATCACTGTCAATATCACCCGACTTTACAAGATGATATAAATATTCAATATTTCCTTCCGGTCCCTTTACAGGTGAAAACTCAAGTTCTCTTACAAAAAAACCGTTCTCCTCCGCATAGGCAAAGCAGTTTTGTATCACTTCAATATGTGTGGACTTTTCTCTTACAACACCATTTTTGCCGACCTTTTCTCTGCCTGCCTCAAACTGAGGCTTTATAAGTGCCACTATCTCACCGCGCTCGCCCAAAAGATTGTATGCGGCAGGTAAAACCTTTGAGAGTGATATAAACGAAACGTCAATACTTGCAAAGTCTATACTTTCACCTATATCTTCAGGTTTTACATATCTTATGTTGGTCTTTTCCATAACAACAACTCTTGTGTCGTTTCTAAGTTTCCATGCCAACTGTCCGTGTCCCACATCCACCGCATAGACCTTTTTTGCGCCGTTTTGTAACATACAATCAGTAAAACCGCCGCTTGACGCACCTATATCCATGCACACCTTATCTTTGACACTTACATCAAAGCATTCCATAGCTTTTTCAAGCTTCAAGCCGCCGCGACTTACATACTTTAGAGTATTTCCGCGCACCTCAATATTTGCGGTATCGGCAAAAGTCTGACCCGCCTTATCCTCTTTTTGTCCGTCCACATATACAATACCTGACATTATTACAGCTTTAGCCTTTTCTCTGCTCTCGGCAAGTCCGCGCTTTACCAAAAGTATATCCAATCTATCCTTCATCTTTTATCTTCTCATATCTATCTAAAACTTTTTTCAGCACAGAATCCGAATCAATCTCAAGCTTCTTTCTCAAAAGGCTCACATCTCCATGCTCAACATATCCGTCAGGCAATGCGATATTTAACACATCCGTATCGTAATTTTTATCTTTTATATACGCCTTTATCTTTTCACCCATGGATCCGTTTATTACACCTTCTTCCATAGTCACTATAAGCTTGTGATTTTTACACAGCTTATCCACCAAATCAAAGTCGATAGGCTTGAAAAATCTTGCATTTGCAATGGAAACATTAAATTCCTTTGCCTTTAACTTCTCTCTTAAATTCTTTGCCGTACTCACCATACTGCCTATTGCCAAAAGTGCGATACCACTTTCTTCAAAGAGCATCTCTCCTTTACCGAACTCTATCTTACTTTCAAACTCATTCAAAGAGTCATAGGCGACACCTCTTGGATACCTTATAGCGATAGGACCTTTAAAATCTATGGCAAATTCAAGAGCAGCCTTTAATTCATTTGCATTCTTCGGAGCAAGTAAGGTCATATTCGGTATGCAAGTAAGGAATGATACATCAAATATTCCTTGATGAGTCTCTCCGTCGGCACCTACAAGCCCTGCTCTGTCTATTGCAAATACCACATGAAGATTTTGCAAACAAACATCATGTAATATCTGATCAAACCCTCTTTGTAAAAATGATGAATATATACATACAACAGGTATAAGCCCTGCCGCAGCCAGCCCGGCTGCAGATGTTATGGCATGCTGTTCGGCAATTCCGACATCAAAAAATCTCTTCGGAAACTTATCTCTGAATTCAAGAAGTCCGCAACCCTCAGGCATTGCTGCGGTTATTGCCACTATATTCTTATTTCCGCCTGCAAGCTCCACTATTTTGTTTGAAAAAATATCCGTGTAAGTAGGAGCTTTACTTCCGGATTTGGCCTCTCCGCTGGCTATATCAAATGCTCCTATTCCGTGGAAATTTTCAGGATGCTTTTCAGCCGGAGTATAGCCCCTGCCTTTTTTTGTAAGTACGTGTACAAGCACAGGCCCTTCAACCTTTTTTGCCTCCTCAAATACTCTTAACAGCGCCGAGATATTGTGTCCGTCCACCGGTCCCAGATATGTAATACCCATATTTTCAAAAAGCATTCCGGGAATCAAAATCTGCTTTATACCGTTTTTTGTCTGCTTAATGCTATTTATTATAGGCTTGCCTATATAAGGCAATCTCTCAAGTGAATTGTTCACAGCCTTTTTAAGATTGGTATAGCCGTCTGCAGTTCTTATACTGTTTAAATACTCATTCATACCGCCGACATTTTTGGAAATGGACATATCGTTGTCATTGAGTACCATTATAAAGTTTTTCTTTATCTGTACGGCATTATTAAGTGCCTCATATGCCATTCCTCCTGTCAGAGCACCGTCACCTATTACCGATATAACACGGTAATTATCACCTTTTATATTCCTGCCGAATGCCATTCCAAGCCCTGCTGAAAGACTTGTGGATGAATGCCCGGTATTAAACACGTCAAACTTTGACTCACTTGTCTTTGGGAATCCCGATATGCCTCCGAACTTTCTGAGATTGTCAAACGCATTCTTTCTTCCGCTGAGTATCTTATGTGTGTATGACTGATGCCCCACATCCCATATTATCTTATCCTTAGGCAAATCAAAAGCTATATGCATCGCCATTGTAAGCTCCACCACTCCCAGATTGCCTGCCAGATGTCCGCCTGTAACGCTTATTTTTTCGATAAGAAAATCTCTTATCTCTCTTGCCAGTATATTAAGTTCTTTTTTGTTAAGTTTTTTTATATCACTTGGTTTTTCAATGTTTTCAAGTATCATATTATTTTTATGAAGTTCTATTCACCATCATATCAATGATTTCGATAATAGAGCTCATATCTCCCCTTACCTCACTTAAACATTTCTTGGCATTCTCACTTAATGAAGCTACTCTTTTTAAACTTTCATCTATGCCTACTATATTTACATAAGTGATTTTTTGATTTTTTTCATCCGAATGTGTAGGCTTTCCAAGTTCCTTCTCATCCGCCACTATATCAAGATAGTCGTCTCTTATTTGGAACGCCTCGCCCACATAAGCTCCCGCCTTCTCTAAAAAGCTCACTTCTTTATCATTAGCACCTGCAAGTATTCCGCCTATCACAAATGAAGCTCTAAGAAGTGCACCGGTCTTTAGTGCATAGGTATACTTCATCACCTCTTCACTCATTCTCTTTCCCGAGTACTCCACATCCACACATTGACCGCCTATCATTCCGAAAGCTCCTGTATCTTTTGCAAGTGTATACATAGCCCTTGACATTCTCTTTAGAACTGTAAAGTCAGGTACTTCCTGCATTTTCTTTGATATTATCTCAAAGGCCTGCACCGAGAGCATATCCCCTGCAAGTATCGCCATATCCTCGCCATGACTTACCCATGTGGTAGGTTTGCCGCGCCTTAGCCTGTCATTGTCCATTGCAGGCAAATCATCATGTATAAGTGAAAATGTATGTATCATCTCAATAGCGGCTAAAAACGGGGCTATAATTTCTTCATTGTATTCATCACCTGCGACGGCCTTATACACTTCAAACATTATCAGCGGTCTGAGCCTCTTACCGCCGTTTTTTATGGCTTCATTTGAGGCTTTTATAACTTTTTTATTCAGATCGTCCTCACTATAAAAAAACGACTCTATCATTTTTTCTATCTTATTCAAATTCTCTTTATTCATCGTCAACATCCCCTGAGAGTATTTCCATCTGTCTTTCTACATGAGATATACTCTCACTTGCCTGTTTTACCAGTTTGATTCCTTCCTCATACAGTACAAAAGCTTCCTCAAGTGTGGTCTGCGGCTCTTCAAGCCTTGCAATCACACTTTCAATATTTGCCAAATTTTCCTCAATACCTGCTTTTTTTTCCTGTTTTTTCGGCATAACTTACCTCTCTATTATAAAACCTTTGCTCTTATCTTTCCATCAGAAAAAAATACATTTATCTCATCTTCCTGATGCAAAGCGGCCGCACTTAATACCTTTTTGTTGTCTTTATCACTGATATAGGCATAACCGCCCGACAATCTTTTTAACGGTGAAACCGTCTCAAGTCTCTTTGACATATTTATTAGTATATTCTTATTGTTTTCCAAGATATTTTTAAAATCATTCTGCAATATCTTTGAAAAGTTTTGTAGTCTCTGCTTTTGTTCTCTAAGTTTTATCTGTGGACTGAGTGTATTTAACCTTATCAAAAGCATATCCAAATCTCTTTTAGTATAGTCCACTTTTCTTCTTGCACATTCATCAAGCTTATTTTTATAAAAATCCAATGTATACATATAGTCCGCATATACAAAATTGGCTATTTCCGCCGCAGCACTCGGTGTAGGCGCTCTAAGGTCCGCCACAAAATCCGCTATTGTAAAATCTGTCTCATGTCCTACAGCACTGATTATAGGGGTCTTTGTGTTAAAGATAGTCTCTGCCAGCTCTTCATCATTAAAGCAGTACAAATCCTCTATAGAGCCGCCGCCTCTGCCCACTATTATTACATCCAAATTCATCTTATCAAGTTTTTTTATGGCGGAAATAATGCTCCTTGGAGCAGATTCTCCCTGTACAAGGCATGGTGCAAGCACTATCCTCACATATGGGTTTCTTCTATAGCTGACATTCCTTATATCATTTATTACCGCTCCTGTTTGTGCAGTCGCCACTCCGATACTTTGCACAAACTTAGGTATCTGCCTTTTATAGCTTGAATCAAACATTCCCATATCTTCAAGCTTTTCCTTAAGCTTCAGATATTTCTCATACAGTTCTCCCTTGCCGGTTTCTTCTATCTTGGTAGCGTAGAGCTGATACCTTCCTTCTTTTTCATAGCATGAAATACTTCCGGTAACTATGACTCTTTGCCCTCTTTTCATATCAAAAGAGAGACCTCCTCTCTGACTTGCAAACATCACGGCAGATAAGGTCCCTCCTTCATCCTTTATGGTAAAATATATATGATTTGAGCCTGCATATGTGCAATTACTTACTTCTCCCTCTACTGATATCTTATTTAGTACAAAGTCCTGTATAAACATATTCTTGATATATGCATTCACTTTTGATACAGAATAAACCATATCACTGCTCCTCTGCATTCGCCCTTGAGAGTATCGCATTTACAAATGAATAGGACTCGTCTCTTCCATATGTCTTTGCAAGCTCTACAGCCTCATTTATAGCTACACTTACAGGTATATCACTGTCATATTTCATTTCAGCAATTGCAAGTCTTAAGATGCTTTTTTCAACTCTTCCTATTCTCTCAAGTTTCCAGCCCTGTGAGAGTTCTCCAATCATCTTGTCAATCTGTGCCTGATTGTCTCTAACCAGCATTGCTTTTGACCTTATATATTCCATATCCCCTTCACCATAGTTTGCATCATGGATAAGCACATCATCTTCGTCCTCCAAAGATGGTGATTCAAAATAATTATCTATCTGAACTTTGGCCTCCTCTTCAGGATAAAAATCCAAACCGAATAATATTTTAAAACAATGTTCTCTTAGCAAATGCCTTGTCATATGATCCTCCATATCCTTTACATATAATCACATAATTATATCCTATAGAAAGTCTAAAAGCAAGGAGAAGGGGAGTGTACACCTTTATCGTGTCCAAAACAAATATCTTTAATATTTATTTTGCTTTTAAAGTGATAATATCTTCTCCTTTGTCAGCCCTGTAATTTCCATAATCATGCTTATATCAAAACCTTTTTTCTTCATGCTCTGCGCAATATTTTTCTTTTCAAGTTCAACACCGGTTACAATGCCTTCCTGTCTTCCTTCTTCAAGTCCCTTTTGCAGTCCTTCTTCAAGTCCTTTTTGCATTCCTTCTTCAAGTCCCTTTTGCAGTCCTTCTTCAAGTCCCTTTTGCAGTCCCTGTTGCAGTCCGTTGTCTATGGCTTCCTGCCATCCCTTATTCAGCATAATATCAATAACTTCACACATATACTTTGCCTCCTTTTCATGTGCTTCTTCTATCACTTCCTCAAATCTGTTGTCACTTGTCATTGCAGACATCAGATTCA
>NZ_CALLVU010000078.1 GCF_938015485.1 uncultured Lachnoanaerobaculum sp.
TGGTGTGTGAATCCGAACCCAGTATCATCTTGCCGCAACCTGCAAACGCCTCTCTCATATACTGATGAATTACCGCGATATGCGGAGGTACATATATTCCGCCATACTTTTTTGCAGCTGAAAGTCCGAACATATGATCGTCTTCATTTATAGTTCCACCTACTGCACAAAGTGAATTGTGACAATTGGTCAAAACATAAGGCAGCGGAAATTTTTCCATACCGCTTGCCTTGGCTGTCTGTATTATTCCTACAAAGGTAATATCATGTGAAGCCATAGCATCAAACTTAAGTCTGAGCTTGTCCATATTTCCCGATGTATTGTGAGCCTTCAATATATTATAAGCAATACTGCCCTTTCTTGCCTCTTCCTTATCTATATCTTTTCCTGTAACCGCTTTTATTTTATCTTTATCATTTTCTTCAATAAGTGTATTACCGTTTATTAAGTAAGCACCGCCATTGTATAATTTAACCATATTTCCTCCTAGTTTTCTACAATAGTATATCCTATCAAAAAGTTATTTTCAAGGCTGTTGATTTTATCTTAAAAATCAAAATGAGGGCATTGCCCTCATTTGTGATACGGTTCATTATTTCTTATTCTGTATGCTCTGTATATCTGCTCAAGCAATATAACCCTCATCAGCTGATGCGGAAAGGTCATATCCGAAAAACTCAGCCTTTCATCGGCTCTCTTAAGTACACTCTCATGAAGTCCTAAAGAACCTCCTATGACAAATGTAAGGTTCCCCTTTGACAAGATGTCATAATTTTCCATCCTCTTTGCAAAACTTTCCGAGGTATATTTCTTACCGTCAATTACAAGAGCCACCACATAGCTGTTATTAAACTTTGATAAGATACGCTCCGCTTCAATCTGTTTTATCTTATCTTCCTCAGATGCACTTGCATTTGCAGGAGTCTTTTCATCCTTTACCTCTGTAATACTCATTTTTGCATACCTTGAGAGCCTCTTTGCATACTCATCTATAGCATCACGATAAAACTTTTCCTTAATGCTTCCCACCACAACTATATTTATATTCATAACTATTCCTTGAAATAGTATCCCACACCCCATTTGGTGTGAATATACTTAGGCTCGCTGGGATTCGGCTCAATCTTTTCTCTAAGCCTTCTCACATGTACATCCACAGTCCTTACATCACCGGCCTCATGCAATTTATTGCCCCAAACAATATTTAAAAGCTGTTCCCTTGAATACACCTTGTCGGGATTTTGAGTGAGCAACTCCAAGATATCAAACTCCTTTGCGGTAAGGTTTACTTCCTTTCCCTTTTCAAAGACCCTCCTGCTGTCAAGGTCAAGCTTTAAGTCCGACACCTCTATTATTCTGTCGTTTTTATCGGCCGCCTTTGACTTTTTTGAATTTCTTCTTATTATAGCCTTTATCCTTGCCTTGACCTCAAGTATGTTGAAAGGCTTTGTGATATAGTCGTCGGCACCGTACTCAAGCCCCAGTATCTTGTCCATATCTGTGCCCTTTGCGGTCAGCATAATAATGGGCATCTCTGAAAACTCTCTTATAGCCTGACAGACTTCCATACCGTCCATCTCAGGCAACATCACATCCAAAAGCACTATATCATATTCTTTTTCCTTAGCCATTCTTAGAGCTTCTTTACCGTCATAGGCCACATCCACCTCGTAGCCGTCCTGCTCCAAGCTGAACTTAATCCCTTTGACTATCAATTTTTCATCATCTACAACAAGTGCCTTATTCATCATTAACTCCTAATTTATGCAAATCTTATCTTTAATCTTATTAAATGCCGCCTCTTTTATTCCGGATATATTCATTATATCCTCAGGGGATGAAAAAGCTTTTGACTTTCTATATTCTATTATGGAATCGGCCTTTCTCTCTCCTATACCCGGCAAACACATAAGCTCTTCCTTAGTTGCGGTATTGATGTTTACAAGTGCAACCCCCTGCGAATCTTTTGCTTCATCCAAAGGCATTTGAAAACTTGCACTCTCAACCTCATCCACACTTGGAATAACTATATGTTCGCCGCCTTCAAGCTTTTTTGCCAGGTTTACATAATCCTTGCAGGCTCCCTCGCTGAAACCGCCCGCCATCTTGACAGCTTCATTTATAATGGAACCCTTCTTTAATGTATACACATCCGGATTATTCACACAGCCCGATACAAATACATCAATATACTCTTCTACAGCAGTACTCTCAGCCAAACTCTCCTCTAAAGAAGCCTCACCGCTTTCTTCTAAGGTCTCAATATCCGCTTTTTCAAATTTGATATCGCTTTTATCTTTACAAGCCGTAAGCAAAAAGCATAAAAACATCAGCAAAAAAATCTTTTTCATAGCTCTCCTTTCAGACAGCCATGTAAGTATAATTCTATTCTAGCAAATTAAAAGTTAAAAACAAGTATCTAAAATATTAAGATATCTTTTCATATCTTAACTTGTTAATTTTAAGATTTGTTTTTGCCGCTATCACAAGATGCTCCGCCAATACTGATGTTGTCACAGCTCCCACACCTTTCGGAACAGGTGTAGCCATAGCCGCATTGACTACATTTGATAAATCCACATCGCCACAGAGCTTACCGTCTACAAAATTGATGCCTACATCAATGACGACTGCATTATCTCCTATGTACTCCTCATTTATCATCTTTGCCTTGCCCACCGCCACTATAAGTACATCGGCATTTTTACAGACTTCTTTCAGATTTTTTGTCTTTGAGTGGCAAATTGTAACTGTAGCATTTTTACCTAGCGCCATCATAGCCACAGGCTTACCTATAACCATGCTTCTACCCACTACAACAACATTCTTACCCTCAAGTTCTATATTATTGCTCTCAATAATCTTCATTACAGCTTTAGCGGTACATGGCGCAAATCCGTCCTTCTCACCGGCAAAAATCTTTGCTATATTCTTGTATGAAATACCGTCCAGGTCCTTTTTTTCATCCAGCGCATCTATTACCCTTTTTTCATCTATATGCTTCGGAAGAGGTCTGAAAAGAAGTATTCCGTCAATATTTTTATCTGCATTTATCTTTTTAAATTCATCCAAAAACTCATCCGATGAGATACTTTCATCAAACTCAAATACCTTTGTATTCAATGAGAGCGACTCCATCTTCTTGATTGCACCCTTTTCGTATGAAAGGTCTGCAGGATTTGCTCCGATTCTTACTATGCCGAGAGTGGGAGTGTATCCGTTTAAGCTTTTAAGCATACTTTCAATCTCTTCTTTTATAACATTTGCAGTATCCGCTCCATATAGTAAAATCATAAAAGTACCTCCAAAACCGTTCTGTATATAATATCCGACTTTTCCATGGTGCTTTCAAGCAACTCGCTTGCTTCGTCCAAAAGCTCTCCGGCAAGTTTTCTGTCTTTCATATATTTTAAGTTTATAACCACATTCATCATAGCTCCGCTTACTGCACTTCTAAGTAAACTTACAGCCACTCCGGCATCGGAAACTGCAAGCTTTGAACCGTTCTTGGCCAAAAACTCAATATCCGATAACATCTCTCCTGCTTCTTTCATAACCTCAAGCGGTGCCATGGCTGCATCGTATAAAAGCTTTTCCATTTTCTTTTCATGCTCCGCCCTTTCAATTTCATCCTTCGGCTTAAAACCGTAAGCCTGTGACAGCGGATAAAAGACCTCGGCATCCTTGTCGGCAAGCTTTATAAAGCTCTCCATATGAGAATTCATACTTTCAAGTATTTTCTTTACATCATCTTCTACCGCAATATAGCTTTTTTTGCCTACAGTCAGATTGCATACCATACTTGACAGTGCGGCAGATAATGCACCTGCAACGGCACTTGCTCCGCCGCCGCCCGGTACAGGCGATTTTGACGCCAACTCTTTTAAATATTCATCTATCTTATAACTTCCTGTATTCATTATGTCCATCCTTTCCACACATCAGGTGTATACCCTACAGTCGCTTCTTTACCGTTTCTTACTATAGGCAGTTTAAGTACCTGCTGATTCTCTAAAATCTTAGGGATTTTATCTTCTTGTGAAAGATATTTTATCAGTGTCAAAGTCTCAAGATCCTTACACTTTTCATCCAACATATTTTCAAATCCGCCTACAGCCTGCATAATTGAGTTAAACTCTCCTTTTGAAAGCCCCTTTTCTTTCATATCTACAAGCTGAAACTTTATATTTCTCTCTTTAAAAAATCTCACAGCCTTCTTTGTATCTGAAGACTTATTTGTCCCAAATATTTGTATATTCATTTTTTCTCCAAAATACTAATAAGAAAGACCCTTATTTGGGCCTTGTCTTTATCTTTTTCTTATTTAACCATAAAAGCAGTCCTATATATGCCGCATAAAAAATTCGCAATCTGCCTTTAAATGAAATATCTACTTCTATAATTTCATCGTAAAACATCGGTATAATCTTAAAATCATCCTTATAGAGCGGATAAAATACCGCCAAAATTTCAAGCACCTGACCTGTAACGGACGGATCCTCAAAGCCGAACTTAAAGTAACCCGATATTTTCCTTGGCAGCACATGAACTATAATCTTTTTTACCTTTTCAAGCATCCTCATAAAGATAATCTTATTTTCATCATTTGTGATAATATAGTGAATATCTTTCACCTTTTCCAAAATCTTTTCAGGCAGACTCTTATTTTTCTTATCCGTCTTTTTATTTTTAGCTTTTTTTACCGCCTTGGAATGCTTTTTTTCCTGTTTATTAAGCTCATCCGCTTTAACAGGTGGCGTGTTTTCAGTATCTTTTTTACGTTCTTTTACTTCTTTTACATTATCACCTTTTAAAGAAGCACTTTTCCCTTCGTTTTCATCTTTCTTTGATAAACTTTTTTCTTCAGTTTCTTTTTCAAAATTATCTTCATTGTCGGAGTTTATCTTTTGTTCGTCATTTGAATCTTCCTTGTTTGAAAATACAGTGAAAAACCAAGCCACCTTTGCACTTATATCAAGCTCATCCTTAAACTTAAGCGAGATATTAAGAAATTTAAAAAACCAAGTAACACTCAAATCTATATCAGGTACTTTTTTAAAATAAATTTTACCCTTATATCTTACCGGGATAAAAAGCACCATCAAAACAATAAGCAGCGCGAGTGCAATCAGAGCTAGGACAATAATACCGATAACTTTTAATATAGTAAGTAATACGCCTATCATCCTTCCTCCGATTTAAAAAAACTGTGATATTCAAAATCACCTCTTGTTTTATAGGTATCTTCAACTATTTTTGAAATAAGCTCAATTCCCGATTTTTTGCCCAGAGCAAGCCCGACTATATAAGCGTTTGTATCCTTGTAGTTGTTTAAAAAAACGGCATTATGCACCAGTGTAAGCTTGTCTTCTCCTTCAAGAAATACAACCAGATGTAATAAAAAAGAGGTTTTATTAAGCTTTACGTATCTCATATATTTTCTATAGTCATTCTTTATATCTAAAGACAGATATAAATTTTTTGAAAATACCATATATACCTCACTTAAATAAAGTCTGCTAAGAACAATACTCCAAAATACACTTTCTAAGAAGTCCCAGTGCAGAGATAACGGTCTGCTCCCTGACATTTGCTCTGTCACCTGTGAATCTGAACTCTTCCACATGAACATTATTCTTTACACATACTCCGATGTATACTAATCCTACAGGTTTTTGTGCAGTGCCGCCGTCAGGTCCTGCAATGCCTGTTACCGAAATGCTTACATCACTGTCCGCTTCAAGAGCCGCACCAAGTGCCATCTCTCTTGCAGTCTGAGCACTTACGGCACCGTACTTTTTCAGTGTCGCCTTATTTACTCCCAAAGTTTTTCTTTTAGCTTTATTTGTATATGTAATAAATCCCTCTTTGTATACATCAGATACTCCTGGAACATTTATTATTCTTCCTGCCAAAAGTCCACCTGTACACGACTCTGCGGTAGATATGGTAAGTTCATTCTTTTCAAGCAAACTTACCACACTCATCTCAAGCGACTTTTTCTCCTTTGTAGAATAAATATAGTTTCCAAGTCTTTTCTTTATTTCCTTTGAAACAGGCCTTATAATGTCCTTTGCTTCATCTTCCGTATCCGCATCCGCTGTAAGTACTATATAAGTTTTAGAATCAAAAGGCTTTATTTCAATATCCAAATCTTCATTGTCCATTAAGTCTGAAATATCGGCTCTTATTTCTTTTTCAGTTATTCCAATGAGTTTTATTGTTTTATTTCTTGTAATTGTATCCATTTTGTCTCCTTTATAAATACATCTATTTACTGCTCATTATAACACTCTTATTCTTAATAATATACTCACATAGTGAAAATACTGTAAGGAAAAGCATCAGTACAATAAAAACATTTGTTACAATACTTAGCTGCTCTAAATTGATAATAAGTAAAATAACGGTAATCATCTGCACAACTGTCTTTAACTTACCTGACATTGCAGCCGCTATAACAACACCGTTGTCCGATGCTACAAGTCTGATACCGCTTATAATAAACTCTCTTGCTATAACTATCAGCACTACTACAGAACTCAACTGTCTAAGTTCCACAAAGCAAATAAGTCCCGAACATACAAGTACCTTATCCGCCAGCGGATCCATAAACTTGCCGAAGTCCGTAATAAGATTATACTTTCTTGCAATCATACCGTCCAAAGTGTCTGTAATTGCCGCAACGGCAAATATAATCAGGGCGACAATCCTGAAATTGTAGTCCTCACCGCCTTTATATAACAGACTCGCCACAAAAAAAGGTATCAATAATACTCTCAAAACTGTCAGTTTGTTAGGCAAATTCATAGTGCATCTCCTATCAAATCATACTCTGATGAACCTGTAATAAGCACATCACAAAAGTCTCCGGACATATATTCCCTGTCAGTGTTTACAAATACATATCCGTCCACTCCAGGTACATCCATATATGTTCTTCCCAAATATACATTCTCTTCGGGAAGTTTGCCTTCAATAAGTACCTTGAATGTCTTTCCGACCTTTTCTTCAAGATTTTTTTGTGAGATTTCCTGCTGAACTCTCATTATTCTGTCTCTTCTGGCCTCTTTTTCGTCCTCATCTATCTGATCGTCAAACCCTGCCGCAACAGTATCTTCCTCTTCGCTGTATGTAAAGACTCCAAGTCTCTCAAATTTCATCTGCTTTATAAAATCAACTACAGTATTGACATCTTCCTCAGTTTCACCCGGAAAACCTGCTATAATGGTAGTCCTGAGAGTGATATCCGGTATGTTTTTTCTAAGCTTACCTATAATATTTACCAAGTCGTCATGTGTGGTTCTTCTTGCCATTCTTCTAAGGATATTGTCTGAAGCATGCTGTATCGGAATATCCAGATATTTACATACCTTATCCTCTTTTGCAATAACATCTATCAGCTCATCCGTAATCTCTTCAGGATAGCAATAAAGTATTCTGATCCACTCGATACCGTCTATCTTAGCAAGTTCCTTTAAAAGCTTCGGCAAAGTCTTCTCTTTGTAGAGGTCAACTCCATATAAAGTAGTCTCCTGTGCCACCAAAATAAGCTCCTTGATTCCCTGTGATGCAAGGTCCTTTGCCTGTGCTATAAGATCCTCAAGCGGATAACTTCTGTAATTTCCCCTAAGTGAAGGTATAATACAGTAAGTACAATTCTTATTACAACCTTCTGCAATCTTTAAATATGCATAGTATCCGCCTGTGGAATTTTTTCTCTTTTTTGAAATTGACGGCAATCTGTCAAGGTCCAAAAACTCATTCTTTATCTCACCGCCAAGTACGTCTTCCACAGTTTCCACAATCTTATCAAAACTTGAAGTACCAAGCAGTGCGTCCACCTCAGGAATCTCTTTTATTATCTCATCCTTATATCTTTGTGCAAGACAACCTGTAACTATAAGCGCCTTCAGATTGCCCTCTTCTTTCAGTCTTGCCGCCTCAAGTATAGCATTGATACTCTCTTCCTTTGCAGACTGTATAAAGCCGCAGGTATTTATTATCATTACCTCAGCTTCTTCGTCAATATCTGTATATTCAAAACCTTTTTCGTTCATCAGACCCAGCATCATCTCCGAGTCAACCGTATTTTTGTCACATCCCAGTGACACCATAGACATCTTCATAAAAACCTTTCAAAAACTAACAAAAAGCCATCATAAAAATGATGGCACATTAAAATGATTCTTAAGCTTCGTTATTAGGATCATCGTTTGTTATTCTTACTTTTTGTTCAAACAGCTCCTCGACAGCAATAGAAAGCGGCTTCTTACCGTCAGCCTTTACCTCAGGTATCTCACCGTCAATGATCTGTCTTGCTCTCTTTGCACTGGCAATAACTATTGAATATCTGCTCTGTACTACAGGTGCCTCACCCGGATCTACGTCTGAGTTTGCAACATTGATAAGTTCACTATATGATGGGTGTAACATTTATTTTTCCTCCAAAAACATTGTCTTTAAGTCTTTTTCTATCTTTTCTATGAAATTTTTGCTGTCCACTTTTAAGTTACCATGGCTTTCAATGATATGATTTAATTCTTTAACCGCTTTTTCCAAGTCGTCATTTATAAGTACATAGTCGTACTTACACATACAACCTGCTTCCCAAGCGGCCTGCTTTAATCTGGCCTTTATATCATTCTCACATTCGGTTCCGCGATTAACAAGCCTGTCCTTTAGTGTGTTTGCATCAGGCGGAGTTATAAAAATCAGCATTGCATCAGGATACTTTTCCTTGACCTTCAGTGCTCCCTGTACCTCTATCTCAAGTATAACATTCTTTCCGCTTTTTCTTTGCTCTAAAACATAATCCCTCGGTGTTCCGTAGTAATTATTGCAAAACATGGCATACTCTATAAGCTCATCACCTGCAATAAGCTTTTCAAACTCTTCTTTACTTCTAAAAAAATACTCTCTGCCTTCTTTTTCTCCTTTTCTAGGAGACCTTGTAGTGGCAGAAATCGACAAGGCATAATTATCATATTCTGACATAAGTTTTTTCATCAGAGTGCCTTTCCCTGAGCCTGAAAAACCTGATACAACAACTAATATTCCGTCAGCCATACTCCCTCTATTCTATGTTTTGAATCTGTTCTCTTATTTTCTCTATTTCCGTTTTAAGTATTATAGCATAGTTAGCTATATTTAGGTCTGTAGATTTCGAAAGAATGGTATTGGCCTCTCTGTTCATCTCCTGAGCAAGGAAATCAAGTTTTCTGCCTATGCCGGTATCCAATTTCATCTCATCATTCATAGCCTTTATATGGCTGAGAAGTCTTACAACTTCCTCATCTACACATATTTTGTCTGCAAACAAAGTCACCTCCGTTGCAATTCTGTTCTCCTCAATACTTGCTCCGCTCAAAAGCTCATTAACCTTTAAGGTAAGCTTACTCTTATACTCTTCCAAAACTTGCGGATATCTTTCTTTGATATTATCTGCGGTATCGGTCAAAAGTTCAAGTTTGGAATTTATATCTGTAAAGAGTTTCTCACCCTCCGACTCTCTGGTACTTAAGAACACTTTACAAGCCTCTTCCAATACTGTAAAGAGTTGACTTTTTACTCTCTCTTCGTCCAGTTTGGGTTCATCAATACTGATAACATCCGGAAGTGTCAAAAGATGTGACACTTTCAAATCATCAACAATCTTATAATCTTTGCAAAGTTCCAAGCCTATATCAAGGTATTTCTTTACTATATTTTTATTCAGATATACTCCGCTTGCCTTGTCCTTAAAGTCCAGATAATTTATAAAAAGGTCTACTTTTCCCCTTGAGACATATTTTTTTATAATATTTCTTATCTCAGCTTCAAAGGGAAAAAATCTTCTCGGCATTTTTATATTCAGATCCAGATATCTGTGGTTCACAGACTTAATCTCTACAGACAATTTATAATCATCAGTTATCTCTTCGGCTCTTCCAAAGCCTGTCATACTCTTTATCAATGTTTCATCTCCATTCAGTTTATGACATTTACACTTGATTATACTTTTTTATTTCTTTCAAGTCAAGGAAGGGGGACAAACTTATTTATTTCGGTACAAACTTATATGTTACTACAAAGTGTGCGCTCTTGCCTTTATTTCTTCCACCGTTTTCAGTTACCACCACTTCAAGTGAAGTACTGAATCCGTTCATAATATCTTCTTTGGTAACTGTATGAGAAGCCGATTCCGAACCTATATCAGGCTTTGTATCTTCTTCCTCCATTCTCGCAGAAAAAGAAATATTGTCACCTACAGCTACTTCCATCTCTCCTTTAGCTCTTTCACCATTGATTCTTATATCATAAGACCACTCATGTCCTATATTATTGTCATCGGTTCTGCTCCAATCAGTGCTTACCTGCATCAATCTCTTATCTACATCCTTATTCTCTTCAACACTTATATCAAAAGAGTTTTCGATACCGTTTGATATTTTTGCGGTAATTGTTGTCACACCGCCACCTACTGCGGTAATATTACCTTCACCGTCAACAGTAGCCACCGCCTCATTACTTGAAGTCCACACAACTGTTTTATCTTGTGCATTCTCAGGCGAGATAATTGCTACAGCCTGCCAAGTATCTCCAACATTCATACTGCTTTTTACTTCCCCAAAACTTATTGATTGTGCCATGACAGGTGCTGTAGTCTCCTGTGTACTTTCAACAGTGGTACTCTCCTGTGACATACTTTCACTGCCAGTATCATCTTGTAAAGGCATTTCTCTTACAATTTCAGTTGTACCGGTTATATCACCGGGCTTTTCTTTTTTCGTTCCGACACGAATAAGAATACCCCAAAACAATATCAATATCACTGCTTTTGCTACATTATTAAGCTTCTTACTTCTTACAACAAGTATAGTTAGCGGTATCGGAAAAAAACACATCCAACCGAGCACCCACAGCCATAACTTACTCTTTTTTCTTGGAGCCGAATCATTTCTTTCAATATTCCTTCTTGTGACACTGTTATCATTTCTGTTTACACAGCCACAGTATGGACAGACCAAAGCATCATCATCTATAAACTTTTTACAATTTCTACAAATTTTCATATCTCATTCCTCAGTATCTAAAATTCAACCCTTTTTACCGGCTTTAAACCGCCTGTTTTTTTAAAGTTCATATTACACGTAAACATTTCTATAGTGTCGGAGGCATCTATTCCGCTAAAGCTTATCTGTTCAAATCGCTTTCTGTCTATAAGAACAGAAAGCACAGTATCCTCATACTCATCTCCGATTATAGGCTGAACTTTATCTACAACATGAATAACTACGTTCTCTATAGGTAATAAAGCAAACACTTCTCTTGCCGTCCTTAAAACACAGCTGCAAATATAGTCCTGAGCTATATCATAATGCATCGTCTTTGTCATCTTTTTTGAAGATAATTTTCCGGTCTTTGTAATCTCTAAAACGTGATTCGGCACCACCTTATCAGTCTTTGCGTGAAATTCAACTTCTAAAATATTAGGTACATCTGTACCTATATTAAAGTCACTTCCGTAATCCAATATTTCATCAAACGGATGCATTTCAGAAACAACATAAAAATAGCTGTCAATCTCCCCTGCAAGAACTTGTGTTGCAAGCTTTTTCATATTTTCCCAATCATCATATACTTGCTTATCTTCCTCTCGTGCCGATAAAACCGCATCATTAAGCTTTTTCATTTTATTGTTATGCGCAGCAGGTATAAGTTTTCCAAAAAAACCCGGCTTGGCATCATGTAAACTTCTAAGTGCTTCTTCCTCATGCGGACCCGGAAACATATTGTTGAACGGCTCAGGTTTATTTTTTAGTGAAATCCAATCTATTGTCTCACTACATTCCTCATGAATAGAACGTATCATATCAAGAAGTTCGTTAAAATCATCTACCATTTCACAATTTCTGTTATATTCCTCTTCTTTTTGTTGCTGTACTTGAATCGCTCTTTGAGCTTTTACACCTGCACCTGCTCTACTTCTTTTAGATCTGCCGCCTCCGCTTGAGCTGACATAAGATATTCCCGTACCCGGAATTCCTACAGAAGCGGTTCTTCTTCCACTTGAATGAACTGTATAATGTAGACCTCTCGTTCCAAAAGAAACACCTACACCTGTTTTCCCGAAATTTAACTTCATACCTTTGCAAATCCTAATACTTTTCCTAAAACGTAATCCCATTTATTTCCCCATTCACTAATAATTTTAAGAAAATTATATCATTAGGCAATTTATTCTTCAATATTTCTTTTGTTTTTTGTAATAAATATGATAAAAATCTGCATCATAAAAATAGAAAAAGACAGGATTTTTTCAAACCCTATCTTTATAAAAACAGATAAAATTTATTAAAGATTTTTAGCATCACAAATTTAAGCAACTATATAAGCTTATACTCTCGCAACAATACTTTTCTGTACTCCCTATCTTCGCTCGCCTTAAGAATCTTTTCTATATTTCCTTCTCTTGCTAAAATACCGTTTAGCTTAGACACTATATCTTCACCTTGCTCTACACCCAGTATCCTACCTTCTTCTCTACCGATTAAAATACCCTTTTTAACTCCGATTTCCTCTATTTTATCCAATGCCTCACACATTGCAACATTCCTCCTTCCTTTAAACTCATTGCTCAACTTTTTATATCTGATATCACCTGTCATCGCTCTCATTAAGTCAAAAAACTCATATACATGATTCACAATAACACTTTTATCCGGATTATAACTCTTGTTTATTCTCATTTGATAGAGATAATCAACCAAAAACCTGAAATCACTCTTAAATAAGTCTCGCACATCTTTATCTAAATATGCCAACTCAAATACATTTATTTTGTAATCATTTACAAACGGTTTTATATCATCATTTAACTCAAGTAAATCTATAAGATTTCTTGGGCTTGTCCACCTGCTGTTATATCCAAAATAAAGCACCAGTGTAATCACAGGATACTTCTTCTCATTACTGTTACTCCTTCGGGATTGCTTTCCATACTCGGCTCCGTCATAACTGAATACCCTCATAGGCATAAGTCTGTCTTGCGCTGTTTGATTCTCAAAACCGAACATTGCCAAATTTATCTTTGATTTATTCCAATACTTGGCAACATCCCTGTCTTGAGAAGAAATCTTGCCGTCAAACTTTAATGTACTCTCTATGCCTGCCTCAAAAAGAGTATTCTCTTTTATCACTCTTTTACCATTGAACAACAACACATTTACAATATCTGCAAAGACATCATTATAACTTTCCAACATCTTTTGTGTTACATCCTTGGATTTCATACTCACCTCTTTATTATATCATACACTGTTAACAACCTGAAAAACCGATACATAGAATGCTAAAAAACTTTTATTTAAAAAACGTCCCCATTGCCTTTTATTATACTATACTACTCCTACCCCTTCAATATCCTGTTTGCATTCTCCACTCTTTCCTTTGTAGGCGGGTCAATGCCTTCAAGCTTATACAAAATTCCAAGATTATCCCATTTATGCCTGCCAAGAGTATGATAAGGTAATACCTCCACCTTTTCTACATTTTTTAATGTATCAATAAACTCTCTCAGTTTTTTAAGGTCCTCGTCATAGTCGCTTCTTTGCGGTACCAGCACATGCCTTATCCACATCTTTTTTCCCATTTCATCCATAGTCTTTGCCATTTCCAAGATATGGTCATTTTTCAGGCCTGTAAGCACCTCATGTCTTTCATTGTTTATTTCCTTTATATCAAGCATAATAAGATCTGTATATTGCATCAATATTTTAAACTTTTCAAAAAAAATATAATCCTTGCTAAACGGTCCTCCGGCAGTATCAAGACAGGTATTCACACCGTTTTCCTTACAAAGCTTAAAAAGTTCCGTCACAAAATCTATCTGCAAAAGCGGTTCACCTCCACTTACAGTAATTCCGCCGTTATCCTTCCAGTACGGCCTGTACCTTATGGCCTTGTCAAAGACCTCTTTTGCACTGAAGCTTTGATTTTCCTTGGTAGACCAAGTATCCGGGTTGTGACAGAACTGACATCTCATAGGGCAACCCTGTACAAATACTACAAATCTTACTCCCGGTCCGTCCACAAGTCCGAATGTTTCAAATGAATGTATATTTCCTCTTACTTCCATAATTCCTCCAAAAACAAACGGCTATGTAAAGAAACTTCACATAGCCGTTTATCACTGCAAAAGCAATATTATCAGTTTATATCTTACAGCCTGTCATGGCATGTTCTGGCAATAACATCAAGCTGCTGTTCTCTTGTAAGGTCAATAAACTTAACAGCATATCCTGAAACTCTGATTGTGAAGTTTGCATACTCTTCCTTCTCAGGATGTTCCATAGCATCTATAAGTTTCTCTGTACCGAAGACATTTACATTAAGGTGATGTGCACCCTGATCAAAGTATCCGTCCATTACCTGAGTAAGGTTTTTCTTTTGCTCATCCTCACCATGTCCGAGAGCTGAAGGATTGATAGTCTGAGTATTTGAAATACCGTCAAGTGCATACTCATAAGGCAACTTTGTAAGAGAGTTTAAAGAAGCCAAAAGACCGTTTTTCTCCGCTCCGTAGCTTGGGTTTGCTCCCGGTGCAAGCGGCTCTCCCGCCTTTCTGCCGTCAGGCATACTTCCTGTGGCCTTACCGTATACCACATTTGAAGTAATTGTAAGTATTGATGTGGTTGCCTCCGAATTTCTGTATGTATGTCTCTTCTTTATCTTTGTAAGGAAGGTCTTTAAAAGCCATACAGCAATATCGTCAGCTCTGTCATCATCATTACCGTACCTTGGGAAATCGCCTGTTGTCTCATAGTCTATAACAATACCGTTCTCATCACGTATTGTCTTTACCTTGGCATACTTTATTGCACAAAGTGAATCAACTACATGTGAGAATCCCGCAATACCTGTTGCAAAAGTTCTTCTGACATCAGTATCTATAAGCGCCATCTCTGCAGCCTCATAATAATACTTATCATGCATATACTGTATAAGGTTCAATGTGTTTACATAAAGTCCTGCAAGCCAGTCCATCATCACATCATACTTTTCCATTACCTCATCATAGTCAAGATACTCGGATGTTATAGGTCTGTATGCAGGTCCGACCTGCTCTTTTGTCTTTGCATCCACACCGCCGTTTATAGCATATAAAAGGCACTTTGCAAGGTTTGCTCTGGCTCCGAAGAACTGCATTTCCTTACCTGTCTCCGTAGCCGATACACAGCAGCATATAGAATAGTCGTCACCCCATACAGGACGCATTACATCATCATTTTCATACTGTACCGAACTTGTCCTTATAGAAATAGCCGATGCATACTCCTTAAATGATTTCGGAAGTCTGCTTGAATAAAGCACTGTAAGGTTCGGCTCAGGTGAAGGTCCCATATTTTCAAGTGTATGTAAGAATCTGAAATCATTCTTTGTTACCATTGATCTGCCGTCTATACCTATACCTGCCACCTCAAGAGTTGCCCAAACAGGGTCACCTGAGAAAAGCTGATTGTATGAAGGTATTCTTGCAAACTTTACCATCCTAAACTTCATTACAAGGTGGTCTATAAGCTCCTGTGCTTCACTCTCAGTAAGCTTTCCCGCCTTCAAATCCCTTTCAATATAAATATCAAGAAATGTTGATATTCTTCCGACACTCATTGCGGCACCGTTTTGTGTCTTTATCGCGGCAAGGTATCCGAAGTATAACCACTGCACAGCCTCTTTCGCATCCTTTGCAGGCTTTGAAATATCATAGCCGTAAGCCGACGCCATTTCCTTCATCTCTTTAAGTGCATTTATCTGCATTCCAAGCTCGTCTCTTTGGCGGATTACCTCGTCAAGCATTGTACCGTCACCGCAATTTGCCATGTCTTCCTGCTTTTTCGCTATAAGAAAATCTATTCCGTAGAGTGCCACTCTTCTGTAGTCTCCTACTATTCTTCCTCTACCGTAGGTATCAGGAAGCCCTGTGATTATCTTATTATGTCTGGCTGCATGCATTTCAGGTGTATAAGCCTCAAATACAGCCTGATTATGTGTTCTGTGATACTCCGTAAATATCTTATGAAATTTCTCGTTAGTCTGATATCCGTAGGTACTTGCCGCCTGCTCAGCCATCTTGATTCCGCCAAAAGGCATAAACGCTCTCTTTAAAGGCTTATCTGTCTGGAGTCCTACCACCTTTTCAAGATCCTTCATACTCTCATTTATATATCCCGGACCGTATGATGTAATTGTGGAAACCACTTCAGTCTCCATATCCAAAACTCCGCCCTTGGCCCTCTCTTCCTTTTGAAGCTTTGAAAGTTCGGCCCAAAGCTTATTTGTAGCATCTGTAGGGCCTGCAAGGAAACTTTCGTCTCCATCGTATATTGTATAATTATTTTGTATAAAATCACGGACATCTACATCGTCACGCCATTTTCTTCCTTTAAAACCTTCCCAGCACATAAGTACCTCCTTTTAAATAAAAACAATTAGTTAGGCTTTACTAACCTCGCTATGCCCTGATAATATCACCAATCAATTTCAAATTCAAGTGATATTTGTTAAAATTTTCTCATGTTCACAATAAAAAACAATTCATACTGTAATAGTATGAATTGTTCTCATATATATACATTATTACATACATTAAATTATTAAAAAGGCCTGCAAACCCTGTCTGTAAATCTGTTTCCCAATACGTAGCAACAGACAAATGAGAGTATGGCCATTATAATAATAAGTATCTCTTCTTCAAATCTTCCAAAGCTTACTTTATTCAATACATAGTAAGAAAAAGCATCTCGTATAGGTCTGTGGAAAACATATATCGGCAAGCTGTATACTCCGAATTTTTTCAAAAAAGGTGTCAAAAAGAATTCCTTTTTGTTTATCAAAACAAAGAAAAAATATGCAATACATAGTGCATATGGAATGAATACTGCTCTAAGCGGATTTAAAACCCCCTTAAATATACTTACCATATTTTCATATACCAAGACATATCCCCATGTTCCGTAAAACATTCTGGTATACGGTCCTATAATAGAAAAAAATATAATAAATGTAGCCGTAAACACCGCACCTGTAATAAAAATCGGTTTACTTTTCTTTTCAAATACCGAAACTCTTCCGGATGAAAGGTACTTTTTATAAAGCATTCCCATATAAAAGAAAGGTGCAAAAGATACCACCCTGTCCAAAGCCAAAAAGTCTCCTACTTTCTCCTGCCAAGGCATATTTAACATTGAAAGGCAGGCACTTAGTATAATCAGAAGTATCAGGTATATATTTGTTCCAATATCTTTTTTATTTACCTTTTGAATAAATTCTATCGGCAACAGCAACAATTTGAAAATAATTATTACCAAAATATACCAAGGTGCATATGACTCATGTAAAAAGTTCGGTATAAGACTTTTCTCACCGTAAAATAATATATCGCTACAATTAAGCATCAGCTTCATTGCACAGTAAAGTACTATCCAAGAACAAATAGACTTAAATACTGTACCTCTTTTCTTCCACGAACCGTAATAAAAATAACCCGACAGGAATATAAACGCCGGCATATGAAAACTGTAAATAAGTAAAAACAGCCTTCTTGCCACCGGATATTCCCTGTCTATTAAAGGCATCATAAAATGCCCCCACACCACAAGGAATATAAGCAAACCTTTGTATATATCAAGGGTTTCTATTCTACTGTCCTGTTTTACATTACTTACATACATATATATCTCCAAAATACTTACATATATACATCAAACTTATTCTCCACACAAAAAATGTGTAAGCCAAAAAGCTTACACATCTAATTCTACACTATAAAATTGTACAATTCAATTCAAATTAAAATATTGATTTTATTGTATCCAAGCACCTGATGCATCAAGTCGGTAAGCTCCTACTATAGTGTTTGAGAGCATATGTCCGTCACCGTCAAGGTAGTACCACTTTCCGTTACTTAATACCCAACCCGTTGCCATGTCACCTGCACTGTTTAAGAAGTACCACTTACCGCCTACATTTACCCAGCCTGTTGCCATAGAGCCGTTAGCGTTCATATAGTACCACTTACCGTTACTTAGTACCCAACCGGTCTGCATAATGCCTGCACTGTTCATAAAGTACCATGTGCCGTTTATATTCTGCCAACCTGTAGTATCGTTTCCGTCAATCTGATACATCCAACCGTCTGATGTTGATACCCAACCTGTCAGACTGCCTGAGTTTGACTTTGACTTATGTGATGAACTTGAACCGGAACCACCACCTGATAATCCTGAACCGCCACCTGATGAGCCTGAACTACTATGTGATGAATTTGATGTAGCGTTTACATCCGGATCAGGGATTGATGTGTCAATGCCGTTAGTCTGTGAAAACTCTTTCCATACTTTCTGTGGGTCATTGTCTGTTCTCATCTTATCATAGTGAGCAGTTTTCATAAAGCCTTTGCCTGTTACCATTTTCTGTGTTACAGGCACATAAGTGTGGCTGTACTGGTTGTCATAGGCTTCAATTTCACCGATTGCATTATTTACAAACTCATCAAGTGTCCAGCCGTCTGCCTGACGAAGTCTCCAGTTTTCATCATCTGTCGGATTGATAATCTTAATTTTACCGTCAGTGGTTCTTGTGTATGTATATGTACTCATATCACCGTTACCTCTGCTACTAAATGTGTTACCGATTTCAATCTGTCTGATATCATCTGTCCATCTGCCCATAGTAATCTTTGCTGCTACTTTAGTAGCAGCATAAATATCATTGTAGTCTGTCGCATCACTAAAGTCATGTGCCCAATGTTCATAATATGCAGCGTCTTTTACAACTTCAGCGTGAGTTGTAAATGCAGGTACAAATCCTGTTGTTAATGAGAGAGCAATTGCTCCCATAGTTACTAATGTTTTTAAATTCTTTTTCATGATATTTTTTCCTTTCACTCTTTATTTACAATTGATCATCTCTCAAATCATATATCCTTTGTCTACTGAAGTTCTCATCATTATATCCATGCCAAAACCACCTTTTTATCTGTTTTGTTCTGCCATGATTAGATACTTCAGCGCTATAGCAATCTCCATACAAGATTAACCGAACCTGCTTAAAACCCATATCATTCCAATCCCCTTTTGTAAAAATTTGAAATCTTTATATAACATTATATATATATATATATATATATAGTCAAGAATATTTTAATAAAATAATAATCAGTTTTTAA
>NZ_CALLVU010000079.1 GCF_938015485.1 uncultured Lachnoanaerobaculum sp.
CGGAGGTGAGATTCCTATGTAGCAGCCAATGCACCTACCAATGTCATAAAACTTAGTAAGAAAAATAATATGTGATTATAAAGAATTTAAATCGGAGGAGGTGTATTAGTGGATAATGACTGGAATGGATTGGCTGATTTGATAGCAAATCTGATTACAAAATATGCTGGAGTTTTAGATTTAGATAATCTTCCAAATCCAACTCCAGTAAAAAGTACAGAAGGTAAAAATAAATTTGACATGGCAAAAACACAGATTGAGAAAAAACAATAAAAGTGATATAATATACTTGATATATAAGTCCAAACTATAATTGGTAAAAATATAAAGATATAGAAAAAGGATATTGAGGTTAATGCTATGTCAAAAGAAAAAATAAAAGTATACCTCTATACAAGAGTATCTACATCAATACAGATAGACGGTTATTCTTTAGAGGCACAAAAATCAAGAATGAAGGCTTTTGCTCTCTATAATGATTATGAGATTGTTGGTGAATACGAAGATGCAGGTAAGTCTGGAAAATCTATAGAAGGTAGAGTTCAGTTTACTCGTATGATGGAAGATATAAAATCCGGAAAGGATGGAGTGTCTTTCGTTCTTGTATTTAAATTATCGAGATTTGCAAGAAATGCTGCTGATGTTTTATCAACTCTACAAACAATGCAAGATTTTGGAGTCAATTTAATTTGTGTTGAGGATGGGATTGATTCATCCAAAGATGCAGGCAAATTGATGATTTCAGTTTTATCAGCTGTTGCTGAAATTGAAAGAGAAAACATTCGTGTTCAAACAATGGAAGGTCGCATTCAAAAGGCAAGAGAGGGCAAATGGAATGGAGGTTTTGCTCCTTATGGTTATCAACTTATTGATGGGAAATTGATAATCAATGAGGAAGAAGCAATTGCGATACGAACTATTTTTGATCAGTATGTAAATACAACCATTGGAGCAAATGGACTTTCTAAATACTTAGAAAATCATGGTATAAGAAAAATACCAAGACAAAATGGGAAAAATCCATTGTTTGATGCAGGTCTTATAAGAAAGATATTAAAAAACCCTGTATATAACGGGAAAATAGCCTTTGGAAGAAGAACTTTAGAAAAAGTTCATGGAACAAGAAATGAATATAAGCAAGTTGAACAAGATGAATATTTAATAGCTGAAGGTATTCATGAAGCAATAATTTCTGATGAGTTGTGGCAGGCTGCTCAGGTTAAGTTAAAATCTCAAGCAAAGAAATATGAGCATGTGAATAAGGGAAAAGATGTTAGAACTCATTTGTTATCAGGAATTGTAAAATGCCCGATATGTGGAGTGGGAATGTTTGGAAACAAGTGTATCAAGAAAAAGAAAGATGGTACAAAGTATAAAGATTTTTATTACTATGGCTGTAAACATAGGCATATGATAAGAGGTCATAAATGTACTTACAATAAACAAATCAGAGAAGAATTGTTAGATGATGCAGTTGCTGAGGTAATTATAAAGATAGTAAGCAATCCCAAATTTGCTTCTATGATGCAAGAAAAAATTAACATGAAGGTAGATACCTCTGAAATAGAAAAAGAGATAGATAATTACCAGAAAGAATTGAGGAAGAGCCATTCTACGAAATTTAAGCTAATTGAGGAAATAGATAATTTAGATGCTGATGATAAGCACTACAAACGAAGAAAACAGGACTTAGACGATAGACTTTATCGTATGTATGATAAGATTGAAGACTTAGAATCATTGTTAATTGATGCGAAAGCAAAGAAACAAACTATTGAAGCTGAGAAACTTACAGGAGATAACATATATAAGATTTTGATCTATTTTGATAAACTCTACAAGGTAATGAATGATGTAGAGCGTAGACAGTTAATTACAGCTTTGATTTCTGAAATTCAAATTTACGAAGAAAAGCAACCGAATGGGCAATGGCTAAAATCAATTACTTTTAAACTTCCTATCATCGATGAAGATTTAAATATAGGTTTGGACAATAATGAGCAAGTTGAGACTGTTGTGTTACTGCAAAAGATGAATTAGTAGAAGTCCTTGAATTTACGCACTTTTATGAGCATTTCACGTTTGAAAAGACCGATTGGTCAGAGCGTGGAAAGCATCTGAAAAAGTATATTCGGGTAATTGTAGCTGTTGAACTCGACACAGTAGGTGCAAAGTCTGAACCTGTTAGATAAAACAAAATAAGAATCGTCGGAAGACGCTTAGCTTACAGCATTTCCTGTGAGTTAAGCGTCTTTTTTATTTCTACAAAACAAAAGAAAGGAGGTACGCCAATGGGTTTTGATTATTTCTACGGAAGAGGAACAGAACAGTTTGCATTCTATCAAGTGCCGAAGATGTTGATTACAGATGATAGATTCGCAGGAATCTCAATGGATTCTAAGTTCCTGTACTCACTCTTGCTGGATAGATCATCCCTGTCAGCTAAGAATGGATGGCTTGATGAAGAAGGCAAGGTCTATATCTACTATACCTTGGAGCAGATCATGGCTGATATGCATTGCGCAAATCAAAAGGCTACAAAGCTGCTCAAGGAGTTAGAGACGAAGGC
>NZ_CALLVU010000080.1 GCF_938015485.1 uncultured Lachnoanaerobaculum sp.
TATATACAGGAAAGATGCTCTGTTATATAGGGAGATGGAAGCTATCTCTCCATCTCCTTACCCATATAAATTCCGTAATTTTTTCGTATCTTATAAAGCTCGTCCATAGTGGATTTTGAGGAAGAATACTCTTGCATAAGGCTATTCTTTTTTTCTTGTAATTTATCAAGCTCAGCTAAAATATCCTTTGAATTTGGGAGCTTGGAATAGGATTTTTTAAGTTCTGAAAGGGCATTTTCATATAGGGTAATCTGAGCTTTGTACTCTTTAAAAAATGACTTATCAGACGGATTTGCCTTATATTCCTTGTAGTATGCCCTGTATTTTTTAACGGTATGAACTTGTTCCATAGTGGCAGAAAGCTCCTGCATTACCTTATCAATAACCTTGATTTTATCCTGTAAATTTTGCCTTTCATCGGCTGCTTTTTGGATGTACTCATCAAGTTGCTTAACGGATTTAATACCTTGTTCTCTGAGAAAGATAACAGACTCAGCCATTGTATGAAGGTTATGTTTGGTTGCCCAATATTCGTAGCCTTTGCTTTCCTTTACCTTTGCATTGGTGTTCATGTCAATAACATTGCCGATGCGTTTTTTGACGTCGGGAGTCTTGATAAACTCTCTTTCTGCAATTCGTTCTTTTAATCTTTCTTCGGTGTAATCTTCCCCGATTGTTTTAGCCCTTGTAAATCTCGCCTTATCTTTTGGCTTAAAAGCAATGTGCTTACCGTATTTGATTTCATAGCCAAGATCAGCCATCTTCTTTAAAAATTCGTCCCAGTCCTTTGACTGTTTTATTATTCTATCAATGTCAAATTGAAGTTTACTTTTCCAAGAAGTGCCATGCTTTGCCTGTTCGTTTTCATACCAAGATTTACCGTTAATCTTATATTTTTTCTTATAGCTTTCGTAAAACTCGTCAATGACAGATAGGCTATTTTCTTTGCAGAGTTTATCACTCTGATAACGGATTTGGTGGTAGCTTTTCTTGTTAGACTGGTAGCACCTACCTGTTACCATATTTACATTATTGAAGATGATGTGATTGTGGATATGCCCCTTATCTACGTGAGTAGATAAGACAAATTCGTACTCATCTTTGAGTATCTTTTTACACAGCTCCATACCAATCTGGTGAGCCAATTCAGGGCTTGTTTCTCCCGGTAAAAATGATTGAATGAGATGTCTTGCAAGAACGGTTCCTTTTGTTCCTGCGTCATTTCGTGTCCTTAAAAACTGAGTGTGAGCAGTTGATTCGTGGCATTTATGAGTGCTTACTAAAAGCTGCTCGTCTGTTTTATCTCCATTTACAATGTAGTCGATAGCAAGATTAAGAGTCGATTTTATTGGGTGTATTTTTGTAATAGCCATTATTATTCACCTTCCGTTTCAGATGTTCTTTTCAGAAGTAGTGAATGAATTTGCCACAGCTCTTTTGAGAAATGTTCAATCTCTTTTTTTATATCACCTATGTCCTCTTTGTAGATTACACCTGTCGAATTTACTCGCTTTGCAATCTGATTGATGTTGTTTGTTGCATTAGAAAGTAAGCCTTGTAAATCTCTGAAAGGCTCTAAATCCACTTGATAAATTTCCTTTTCCAAAACGCATTTGCGGATGAAATGGCTCATGTTTCTACACTTCGCAAGTCTTTTTTTCTCTTCAAAAAGAGCCTTTTCTTCTTCAGTTAGTTTAATTTCAAGTCTTTCGTTTCTTATTCTATTTGCCATAGTTAGTTCCTCCTTTGAATGTATTTCGGGGTCTTAGGGTTCTCCCTAACAAGCTAAAAATTGATAAAAAAAGAAGCAGATCCCCAAGGGCTGCTTCGTCAATTTTCCGTAAGTGTCCGTACACTTACTGTGCTTGCTACAAAAGTCAAGCAAGCATTAAGCATTTTTCTAAAATTGTAAATATATTATACCATAAAATTCAAGAGAAATGATAAAACACAATTGACAAATTGTCAGTTGAGTGATATCCTTTAAATAGGAGGGATAAAATGCGAGATGTGAAAGAACCGGAAATACGACGTGCTGAAATTATGGATGCTGCAATGCTACTCTTTATAGAGCAAGGGTATACTAATACAACAACTCAGGATATTGTTGACAAAGTAAATATATCAAGAGGCTTGCTGTACTATCACTTTAAGAATAAAGAAGATATCTTATATTGTCTTGTGGAACAATATACAGATAAATTATTGAAAGATATTCATGTTATTGTCTATGATGAAGGTAAAACCGCCGTTGAAAAAATTAGAGCTTTTATAGATGCCACAATTATATCTTCGGAAAATATTTCAGCAGAGGGAACAGAGTTACAAAAAACAGTTGATCTTGAAGCAAATCGATATATGATAGATAAGTTATCCCATAAGATTATTGAAAAACTGACAATATATTTTGAAAGGATAATAAACCAAGGAATATCAGAAAAAACACTTTTTGTAAAATATCCGTCTGAAACAGCGGAATTTCTTATGACAGCTTATGTTTTTGTTTCAAATAACATAAGTATAAGATATCTAAAGAAAGAACCTGTTAATAACTACTTAAATGCGTTTAA
>NZ_CALLVU010000081.1 GCF_938015485.1 uncultured Lachnoanaerobaculum sp.
AAAACAACGGGGATTGTGTACTCGAAATATATTGCTTTTTTCTTGAGAAGTAAGTATTTTCGGAAAGTGTTGGATTGTAATACTATAATGACCTTGAGGGCAAGTTTTAATGAGGATATTTTTTCGTTTTTGTATGTATATTTGCCTGATTATGAAGAACAGGTAAGAATTGGCGATTTATTATATAAAATAGAAATGAAAGTTCGGACAAATAATAAGATAAACGATAATTTAGCGGCTTAATCAGCAATAGTAGCTTGTCCATTCATCAACATAGGAAGTAACCAATCACGAAGATTGATTAACTCGACGGTTTCATTTTTGTTCTTCAATATGCTGACACGGATTTTATGCAGGAAGTTTTCATAGTCCAATATAATTTTTTCATCCGGAACAACAACATTCAGTATTGCCAAATTAGCCTCGCTGAGAGATGCTCTTGTTGATGCCATACACGAATTATGGAGAAATTTATATATGCCATCGCTACCTAAAAATGAACGTATGTATTCCCTGTAATTAGGATTGTGAACACAAATTTTTCCAAGAGCTACATTGAACGCACCCTCTATTCCGTATCGAACTGCACCAGCATCTCCGTATTTGTCCATAAGTATGTCAAAGCGGTCAACTATACTAAGATTTTTTGTTCGAGGAATATATGTTATGTGCGTATCGCTATCATAATCTCTGTTTTGAATGAAACGCACATAACCTTCTTTTGGCTCATATACAAATTCACTTTTAGGTGGTTGACTATTGCTTTCCCAACTTACCAATTTGAGCAGTGGAACAACATTCCAGTTCTCTGGAATATTACGTTTTAGTTGTTCGTTCCAAACCATCTTACCGCCAGATGAGCAGTATGGCTTTCCGTTTTCGTCTGGAAAATCAAATTGTGTGAACCAGTAGTCGTAAATAAGCTTAGCTTGCTGCTCTAAATTATCGTTTAACATACATCCCATAACTCTTGTGGGTGGCGAGAGTTAAATCAGGGGACTACCCACTCCGTAGTCGTTCTCTAAGTTAAACAAAAGGAGAATTGACTAATGAAACAAAATTTAATTACAGATGTCGTTCAGGCTATGTTACCTTTCTTGAACAACGCACAGACAGAACGCTTGCAAGAGGTATTGCAGCATACGCTTTTTGGTTATGAGGTAACAAAAATTGAAAGTGAAAAGGAAATCTCGGAGCAGAACTATGTGGAACTGTTCCTATCAGCAAAGCGAATCGAGGGCTGTTCCGAGAAATCTCTTAAATACTACAAAGCAACTATCGAAATGATGATTGCGACTGTCGGCAAAAGTGTAAAGCACATTGAAACCGACGACATAAGGCGATACCTGACCGAGTATCAGGAAAAGAAAAAATCAAGCAAGGTTACAATTGATAATATCCGCCGCATTCTTTCCAGCTTCTTTTCGTGGCTTGAGGACGAGGACTATATACTGAAAAGCCCTGTAAGGCGAATACATAAGGTCAAAACCGGCACTAACATTAAAGAAACATATTCCGATGAAGCGTTAGAGCTTATGAGAGATAATTGCACAGAGCCGAGAGATTTGGCAATGATTGATATGCTGGCTTCAACGGGTATGCGTGTCGGCGAAATGGTGTTGCTCAACAGAAATGATATTGATTTTAACGAGCGAGAATGTATCGTGTTCGGTAAAGGCAACAAGGAACGAGTGGTCTATTTTGACGCACGAACAAAGATACATTTGCAAAATTACCTAAACAGCAGAACCGACGATAACCCAGCACTTTTTGTATCGCTGAAAGCACCGCACGAAAGGCTGAAAATCGGCGGTATAGAAACAAGGCTAAGAGAATTTGGAAAGCAATTAGGACTGCACAAGGTACACCCGCACAAGTTTAGGCGTACCCTTGCAACTATGGCAATAGACAAAGGAATGCCCATTGAGCAACTGCAACAACTCTTGGGGCATAGAAAGATAGATACGACCTTGCAGTACGCAATGGTAAAACAAAGCAATGTAAAAATTGCTCATCGAAAATATATCGGATAAGCGGAGGAACTATGAACAAGATAAATTACAAGTCAGTCCCAATAAAAAGGATAGGTAAGGTTGTAACAGGGAAAACACCGGCAACGGCACATAAAGAATTCTACGATGGACAATATATGTTTATTTCTCCAACAGAATTACACGGAGGATACTTTGTAAAAAAATCAGAAAAAACATTAACAGAAGCCGGATTAAAAAGCGTTAAATCTAATTCGATTGACGGAACAAGTATCTTAGTGGGCTGTATAGGTTGGGATATGGGAAATGTTGCGATGTGTAATGAAAAGTGTGCAACAAATCAACAAATTAATTCTATAACGGAAATAAAAGAAGAATATAATCCATATTATGTTTATTATTGGCTATGTGGAAAAAAAGAATATTTGTTTTCGATAGCATCAGTAACAAGAACACCTATACTAAGTAAAAGTGTGTTTGAAGAAGTTCTTGTCCCGTTACCTGAAAAGAAACAACAGGACAATGTGGTTAATATATTGCTTAGAATTGATAAAAAGATAGCGTTAAATGAACAGATAAACGATAATTTAGCATACCAACTCAAAGATATTTATAATTATTGGTTTAATCAGTTTGATTTTCCTCATAACGACAAACATCAGTATAAGGCTGATGGAGGTCTGATGATATGGAATGATAAAATCAAATGTAAGATTCCAGCTGGTTGGGAGATAAAATCATTTGGCGAGTTATGTTCTCTTCGCAACGGTATCAACTACGATAAGAGTGTTGAAGGAGACAAAATGTATAGGATAATAAATGTACGAAATATATCTTCCTCCGACCTCATATTAAATGAAAATGACTTGGATGAAATAAGTCTTCCACAAAAACAAGGCAATAAGTACTGTGTGTCTGAGAACAGTATTATCGTCGCACGAAGTGGTATACCGGGAGCTACAAGAATCCTGCAAAAACCAAGTAGCAATATTATTTTTTGTGGATTTATTATCTGCTGTACTCCTTGTGATGATATATATAAATATTACTTAATGTTCTACCTGAAACAGTTAGAAGGTAGTGCCGCTACCAAAACAGGAGGTTCAATTTTGCAGAATGTGAGTCAAGATACACTAAGTAACTTGCCTGTTCCTATTCCACCACAATCATTGTTGCGAGAGTTTAATCAAATTGTTTCGCAATCTTTGGAGCTTATTCATAGTAATATGCAAGAAAATACACAATTATTGAAACTCCGTGACTGGCTTTTACCTATGCTAATGAACGGTCAAGCTACCATTAGCGACTGATACGGTAAATTATCGTTTATATTACTATCTCTCCATCTCTTTCCCCATATATTTCTCATAGTTTTTCCTAATTTGATACAGTTCGGTCATCTCGGTTTTTGAGGAAGAATACTCTTGCATAAGGGTATTCTTTTTTTTGTTCAGTTTTTCAAGTTCCTCAAAAATCTGCTTGGAATTTGGCATTTTAGAGTATGACTTTTTAAGGTCGGCAAGGGCTTTTTCGTACAAGAGAATTTCCAATTTATGCTCACCGGCAAAGGCTTTGTCAGTAGGGTCTTTCTTATATGCCTGATAAATTTGGCGGTATTTCGTAACAGTATGTACTTGCTCCATAGTAGTGGAAAGGGTAGCTATTTTCTCGTCAAGTAACTTAATTTTGTCTTGTAAGCTTTGCCTTTTGTCCGCACTTTTCTTAATAAAATCATCAAGCTGAGCAAGAGACTTAAAGCCTTTTTCACGCATTAAGATAACAGTATCTGATGCTACTTGTAGGTTGTGTTTGGTAGCCCAGAATTCATATCCCTTGCTTGATTGTGCTTTCTCGTTATTGGCAATGTCGATAATATTTCCGACACGCTTTTTAACGGCGAATGTCTTTTGATTAGCGTTTTCTAAAATTCTTTCTTTGAGTCTTTCTTCTGTATAATCTTCTCCGATAGTCTTTGCTCTTGTAAATCTTTCCTTATCTTTATGCTTAAAAGCGATGTGCTTACCGTGCTTAATTTCATAGCCGAGATCCGCCATCTTTTTTAAGAATTCGTCCCAGTCCTTTGACTGTTTTATCATTCTGTCAATGTCAAACTGAAGCTTGCTTTTCCAAGAAGTTCCGTTCTTAGCTTGCTCATTTTCATACCAGGATTTGCCGTTCGTCTTATACTTTTTCTTAAATCTTTCGTAGTATTCGTCAATGACTGACAGGCTATTTTCTCTGCAGAGCTTATCGCTTTGATAACGGATTTGATGGTAGCTTCTCTTGTTGGATTGATAGCATTTTCCTGTTACCATATTTACATTATTAAAAATGATATGGTTGTGTATATGCCCTTTGTCAATGTGTGTGGAGAGGATAAATTCATACTCATCTTTAAGTATTCTATTGCAAAGCTCCAGACCAATTTGGTGTGCCATTTCAGGCGTAGCTTCGCCCGGCAAGAACGACTGAATAAGATGTCTTGCAAGCACAGAACCTCGAACATTCGCTTCTTCTCTTCGCCTTAAAAATTGTGTATGAGCGGAAGCTGTGTGGCATTTATTGGTGCTGATCAGGATTTTTTCATCCGTCTTTTCGGCATTGGTTATATAGTCAATCGCCAAATTAAGCGTAGATTTTATTGGGTGAATTTTCGTTATTGCCATTACTTATCATCTCCAGTTTCGGCAGTTCTTCCAAGCAGAAGAGAGTGAATTTGCCATATCTCTTTTGAAATGTGGTCTATCTGTTTTTTCATATCATTGATGTCATCGCTGTAAATAATGCCTGTCGAATTCACTCGTTTTGCAATCTGATTGATGTTGCTTGTAGCGTTATAAAGAAGTCCCTGCAAATCTGCAAAGAGCTGTAAATCAACCTGATAAATCTCCTTTTCAAGAACGCATTTTCTAATAAAAAGGTTCATATTTTTGCACTTGGCAAGTTTTCGTTTCTCTTCAAAAAGTGCCTTTTCTTTTTCATTAACTCTTACGATTAGCTGAATATTTCTTTCTCTGTTTTCCATAATTTTTTCTCCTTTCGGTGTATTTTGGGGTCTTAGGGTTCTCCCTAACAAGCTAAAAATTGATAAAAAAGAAGCAGTACCATAAAGGTCTGCTTCATCGATTTTTCTGTCTTTGGCTATCCAAAGACTGTGCTTGCTACAAAAGAATGATTTGTAGATTAAGCGTTAAGCGAGTATTGAGTTTTGTTAGTTATTATATCCTGCATAGGATTATTTGTCAGCGTCCTTTGAGAGCTTTTAATAAGTCGAATTATCTCTATCTCTTATGTGATTATAGTCTTTCAGAAATTCTGATTTCGGTCTTTCGATATTGTATCTGGAAGAGGAAAGTATGCCCATCTTGTATAGCTCTGATATTTTCAAGTTTACAAGGTTGATTTCCACGCCAAGCTCATTAGCAAGAGAGCGATCCGATACATCTTCATTTTCTAAAAGCCGTATGATTTCTTTATCATCAATCAGAAGATGAGCCGCAAAAATATTCGCTTCTATTTCGTGGCAGCCTAATTCTCTAAAAATAGAAACCTCATGAAAGGCATTTGCCTTTGCGTAATTTCTATGAAGTTGGTCGTGTCCAATCTCATGAGCTAAGACAACTTTCCTGATACTTGGATGTAAATCAGCGGAAAGAAAGATAAAACGGTTTTTCTGTATGACCTGATACATTCCAAGAAGATGAGTCATATTGTTCATCACTTCAAGATGAATATTAAGGTCTTTGGTAAGCTCAAAAGGATCACGAGTAAAATGCTTTCTAACCAAAGCATTGGCTTTTTCGTATATCCAATCGTTTGTCATAGCTCACCTTTATTTATCTTTCTTCTTACCATATTTCCTGTTAATATCTTTTGCTTTCCAGTAGGCTCTTGTGATTGCCTGGAATGCTTCTTCCATATCTTCTTCGGGCAGAGTACCGCCTGCAAACATACTGCTTACTCCCTCGGCTAAAGCTCTGACTTTTGCAACTTCCGTTGTGCCGTATCTATTAGAAACTTCTTCCAAAAATTCATCTTCCTCCGTCATAAGAAAGTTATAATCGCAGCCCATAACCTCTGCTATTTTTTCATAGACTTCCTTTTGCTTCGGATATCTTTTCCCTTGCTCATACAGAAGCAGTGTTCTTTTGCTGACACCGATGAGTTTTGCAAATTCGTCCTGGGTGTAGTCGTTTTCGGTTCTAAAGCTTCTCACTTTTTCTCCAAAGTTCATTTTATCCTCCTGTTAAACCTAAGTTCACCTAAAAAAACATAAAGTGAATTTAGGTACTTGCTTTTCTCTTTTTCTTTGTGTATAATTAAATAGAACTTGAGTACACTTATTATAACATCTGAAGAACTTAAATGCAATAAATATTTTGCGATAAGTTTGAAGAAATACATGAGAAACAAAGTGAGGTGAGGGTAGATGGCGAAGGGGAAAATGCTTAGGGAATTGGAAAGGCTCTATGAGAGTCATGAGCTTCCTTTTTTACCGACCAAACTGAAAGCAAAAGCCGTACTTTCGATATACAGAAATGTCGTTTGGTCAGTAAAAAATACGGCACAGTGCCTTGTCTGCGAGCAGGAAGTAACCTATGGGAGTGATTTGGGAGAGGCACTTTCATATCTGGAAAATTTTGCTCCCGATAGAGTCCTTGATGATTTTGAAGCAAGGGTCAGACATCTTTTTGAAACGAAATGGCTGATTGATATTATCGACAGTGCATTGATAAGGTTAAAAGAATATCCTGTTCACGGTCAGTGCTACTATACGATAATTCAATACTCTTATCTTAGCCGTGATAAACATTCAAACGAGGAGATAATGAGAAAGGTTGCATTAGAAAAGACATCATTCTACGAGCGGAAAAATGAAGCGATTGCCATTATGGGTATAGCACTTTGGGGATACGCTCTTCCGACTCTTTTAAAAGAAATCAGTGATGAAAAATCGAAAGGAGAACAGAGATGAAGATAATGCCCATATATGATTTGAGGAATAAAGCTGAAGTGGCTCTTCTTATGAAAAGGTTAGATGATGACACCGTGGACAGTATTGAGGGGTTGCCTGACAGTATGATTTTACTGGTACCTGAAAAAGCTTGTCCAACTATGACTCTGCAAGATTTAAAAGAAAAATTATCGGATAAAAGGCGGAAAAAAACGGAGTTGTTGCGGACTAATGACGGAGTACCTACGGACAATCATCGGACAAAGAGGGGACTCTAAGCGAACTTCATATATGTTAAAGTGTGTATAGTGGGATAGCACTAATTTAATATCACGGGCAAAGACCATAGGTGAAAAACTTATGGTCTTTTTTTACGCTCATTTTTAGGAGGCTTATGAAAAGAATAAGAAGTCCTCCACCTTCTTTTGGGTTTTAACAGGCAAATAAATTCAAAAGAACACGGAGGAAAAAATGGATAAGAAATACTATATTTTTGTTGGAGACGAAAAAATCGAAGTAGACCAAGAAGTCTATAAAAGCTACTGGCAAATTACAAATAGGGGAAGATATTTAGAGCGACTTGACAGACAAAACAAGTTGCTCTTTTTTTCTGACCTCAGCACAGAATATTCCTTTGAGGATACTATTGCCGATGAGAATTACGATTTGGAAAAAATCGTTGAAACCAAGATGCTTATCGACAAAGTTAGAGAAGCGATTGACTCATTAAACGATGAGGAAAGAGAAGTCATAGAAAGACTTTATTATCAGGATGAGTCTACAAGGATAGCGGCTAAAGCTCTTAATCTTCATAAGACATCTCTTATCAGAAAAAGGGATAGGATTTTAGCAAAGCTTAAAAAGATGCTCGAAGGAAATATCTAATCTGACTAACGAGGGAGCGGAGACAATTTGTTTTCGCTTCCTAATTTTTATTTTGAAAAAAGTGTGTCCAGGTGTGGCGAATTTTCACTGTACATAGTGAGAGGGTAATTTGCTTCTTTCGTGATAGAGCAATCTCTATCCCAAAACTTAAAAGCAACTCTCATAGCGAAAGCTATTTGTTCTTTGACAACTGAATAGACCAAGGTAGGACTTTATCCACTTGCTGAGAATTATGACCTACGCCAAGACTTTTCTGCTGATGAAAATCGGTTCAAATGAATACCGGAGCTAACCGAGGATAGAAGAAAACGAGCGATAGATAGGAATACATAAAAGATAAGTGTGGCAACTTATTTCGATGATGTAAGTGGTGATAATGATACTTCAATAGTTTAAGCTGCCTCGTCTGGAATAGGGGGCGGAGGTGAGATTCCTATGTAGCAGCCAATGCACCTACCAATGTCATAAAACTTATATTTGATAAAATGCGAGGTTATGATCATGAAAAATGAAAACAAGAAAAATGAAGATAAAAAGCAAATAGAGAAAAATTATGAGAAGAAGGTAACCTACTCAAGCAGCAAGAGCGAAAAGCTTGATTTGCTGGATATTATTGAAATGCACCTTTTAAGGTCGGTCATAAAACTATAGGGCTGACATAAAAATCCGGGTGCGGTACAATATAAGTAGTAGAAGCAATCTTCCTAAATGACTATTTGCCAAAATAAAATTTTAGGAGGGTTCTTATGAACAATAATATCGCTTGTATGTATCTTCGTCTTTCAAGAGAGGACGGGGATATTTCAGAAAGCAATTCTATTTCAAATCAAAGACAAATCATCAAGTCTTACGCTAAGGAAAACGGCATTACCATATCTAATGAGTATGTAGATGACGGCTTTAGCGGTTCTAACTTTGACAGACCGAACTTTAAGAATATGATTGAAGACTTAAACGCGGGCAAGTTTAGGATAATTATCGTAAAAGACTTATCCCGTTTCGGCAGAGATTATATCGAGTCCGGCAAATACTTACAAAAGATATTTCCCGAAAAAGGTATACGCTTTATTTCCGTAAATGATAATTACGACAGCGACAATGCTGATGTGAGCGATACCCACCTGATACTTCCTATTAGAAACTTTATTAACGACAGTTACTGCCGTGATATTTCTATGAAAGTAAAATCATCTAAGGAAGTCAAAAGGAAAAACGGAGAATTTATCGGTTCTTTCGCTCCATTCGGTTATAAGAAAGACAGTAAGAATAAGCATAAGCTTGTGGTTGACACGGAGGTTTCTCATATTGTCAGCCGTATTTTTGATATGAAAATTGAGGGATATTCCTCAAAGGCAATCGCTGATTTTCTAAACAGCATAGGTACGGTTACACCGTCCAGGCACAAGGAGAATAAAGGCGATAACTTTAACACGGGCTTTATCGTAAAAGATGCCAAGTGGGATGCCAAGATGGTCAACAGGGTCATCACCAATAAGGTATATATTGGCGTTTTAGAACAAGGCAAGACGGCAAAGCTCAATTACAAATCCAAAAGAGAAGTCGATGTAGCAAAGGATGATTGGATCACAATAGAAAATGCTCACGAAAGCATTGTTTCCAAATCCGTATTTGTACTGGCAAATAAAATGTTGCTTCGAGATGTAAAAGCTTCAAAAGAAAATCCGAGTATTCTGTCTGGAATGCTTTACTGTAAAGATTGCGGCAGCCCGATGATTAGACGAAAGGTCAAGTCAAAAGACGGCTACAACATCTTTTATATATGCTCCGAATATAACATCAAGGGCGAATGCACAAGGCATAGCGTTAAAGAAGATTATGTAATAGGTGCTACCATTCATGCTCTTAATGATTATCTTTCAAAATATAATGAGCTTCTTAAAAAGGTAAGTAAGATTGATATTTCTAAGCTCACAATCAAGGCTGATTTCGACTCCTTAAATGCGGAAAAGAAAAAGTTTGAAAGGCTTAGAGGCTCTCTTTATATGGACCTGGAAGAAGAGCTTATTACCACAGAAGAGTTTGAGAGATTTAGAAAAAACTATCTTCTAAAGATTAGGGAGATTGAGAAACAGATTATTACAAAACAAAAAACGATAGAAGAGTTAACAGAAAAAATTAAAGATAAGGGTAGTTTTGTTTCCGATATTATTCCTGATGTAGAAGAGGGTACGCTGAATAGATTATCCTTAGTATCTTTCATTGACTGCATAGAGATTGGCGAAGATAATGCCATAAACTTTGTCTTCAATAATATGGAGACGGTAAATCTAATGCAGGCGATTTTGGACAGTGAAAAATGCGATTGTAAGGCTTCAGATGAAAATAAGGTGAGAGTATTTACCATAGGCAGAGCTTATGGTGAAACCTTAGAAATGAATATGCCCAAACTTGCAGTGGGAGGTGTTTGCTGATGGCAAGAACTTCCAAAAGATATGTTCAAAAAGCTGAGAATAGCACTGAAAAGATATTCTATAAAGCAGGTATTTACACAAGGCTGTCATCTGAAAGAAAAGAAGAATGGAGAGAGAAATCTTCTTCCATTGAAACGCAGGTGCTTTGCTGTAAAGAATATGCCTTGAAAGAAAACATTAAGGTATTAAACACATACACGGATTACGAATACAGCGGAACAAATTTTGAAAGACCTCAGTTTCAGGAGATGATGCAGGATATTAAGGATAGAAAGATAAACTGCATTATCATAAGAGACTTATCAAGACTTGGCAGAGATTATCTTGAAATGGGAAGACTGATTGATAAAGTATTTCCGTTTTTAGGTGTTAGATTTATCTCGGTTAATGACAAGGTGGATACCGTAAAGGACTTGGACTCTAAAAAGTCATTTGAGGTAACGCTTAAAAATATCGTCAACGATATGTATGCCAAAGATATTTCCGTCAAGATAAAAACAAGTAAGCATAACAGGGCAAAAAACGGATATTTTATCGGCACTGTTCCGCCTTATGGATATAAGGTTGTAAAGCTGAAAGAGGGACAGAAATTAGAGGTAGATGAAAAAGTTCGCTTTATAGTAGAAGAGATGTTTCGTTTAACGCTTGAGGGAAAAAGCCAATATGAAGTTGCAAAATACCTTAATAAAAAAGGCTATGCCACAGGGATGGTTTACTACAAGACCGGAAGAGTTTACAGGCTTGAGGGAGAACCACAGTGGCATAAGTCAACTATTTCTAAAATCCTCACAAATAGAGCCTATACCGGCACATTGGTGCAGGGGAGAAGGCAGCAAAATCTTGCAAAGGGTGTAAAACAGCATTTCGTAGAGGAAAATGAGCAGATAATATTTGAAAATGCTCACGAGCCTATTATCTCAAAAGAAGATTTTGAAAAAGTGCTTGAGGGTAGAAAACAAAGACTTGAAAATCATCCTTTCGCTGCTAAAATGCACGACTTTGAAAGAGATTACGAGAATAGATATAAGGGCTTGGTTTTCAACGATAACACAGGCAAAGAGCTTTTCAGAAGAACAAGAATATATGGTAAAAATCAGGACAGGCTTTACTATTCTTTTCAAAATGACACATCTACGGGAACACTTGAAAAAGAAAAAAGTGTCTTTGTCATGGAAAAGGATTTAGATAAGGCAATATCGGATAAGGTATCCGAGTTTATTACCAAAGCTACAAGTAAGAAAAAGTTTATTGAAAGAGTGTCTTTGAGGTTTGATGAGGGACTATCCCTTGCCATAAAAGATATTGATAAGCTGAAAGATAAGGTGCTGAAAGAAGATCTGCTCATTCAAAAGGCGTATGAGGAATATAGCCTTGGAAAGATTGAAAGGGAGCTTTATTCACTGAAAAGAGAAATTGCTCTAAGCCATATAGCCACGATTAACAATGAAGTAATAGCTCTTGAAAACAAGTCAAAAGAGATTGAAAAGGAAAAGAGAAAATCACTTAAATGGATAAGAGATGTATTTTCAGCAAAGGGAATTGAAAAGATTTCAGGCGATTTAATTCACAGCCTTGTAGAAAAGATAATCGTTTATGACAATCACAACTTCAAGGTGGTTTTCAAATTTAATATGGATATGCTGATGGGAGGTGTAGAAAGTGAGTAAGATAGCCCTTTATATCAGACTTTCCGTAGAAGATCAGATGAAGAAAGACGAAAGCGAGAGTATCATCAATCAAAGGCAATATCTGAATGACTATCTCAATAGAAATGAAGAGTTTAAGTCTTTTCAAAGGGAAGAATATATTGATGACGGCTATACCGGAACAAACGAAAAGCGTCCTTCTTTTCAAAGAATGCTTGAGGAAGTAAAGTCCGGAAAGATTAACGCAATCATCGTAAAAGACCTATCGAGATTTATGAGAGATTATATTGCTCTTGGCGATTACCTTGAAAATATCTTCCCGTTTCTTGGTATCAGATTTATAGCCATAAATGACGGCTATGACAGTGCCAAAGAAAAAGGAAATGGAACAGACCTTGATATTCAGTTCAAGGGGCTGCTTTATGACTTCTATACAAAGGATATTTCGCAGAAGATTAAGTCGGTTTCAACGGAACTTAAAAAGCAAGGGAAATTCCTTGCCTGGAGTCCGCCACTTGGTTATATGAAAGATCCGGCTGATAAGCATAATATCATCATTGATGAAAAAACGGCTTGGATAGTCAGAAAAGTATTCGACTTAGCTTTAAGCGGAATGGCTACCAGAAAGATTGCAGCCGTAATGAATGCGGAGAATATCCCAACACCGAATGAGCGTAAAAAAGAGCTTACCAATATGGACTACGAGTATAACATCGTATATTCGGGAAACAGAAAAAATCCTACTTGGACAAACGGAACTGTAACGGATATGCTCTCAAATGAAAATTACACAGGTACTTATGTCTTCAATATGCAAGAGAAATCAGTGCTGACACCCGGAAGCTTCAAATTTCATCCAAAAGAGGAATGGGGCAGGGTATATAACCACCATGAAGCGATTATCTCTCAGGAAGAATTTGATAATGTTCAAACTATAAAAGAAAGCAGACGCTTTATTAAAGGTAAGAACACTGATTATCCCTGGAGACAGCATTCACCACTTCAAGGCTTTGCTAAATGCCCTACTTGTAATCACATCTTGGGATTTATTCAGTCAAAAAGACCGAGACTTGATGGGAGCGTAAGAGTACACAGGTATTTTCATTGCAGAATTTGTAAATGCAACAATGTGGAACATAAGAACTCAAGGGCTGAGAAACTGGAAGAACAGGTTTTAGCTCTTATTAAAGAAAAATATGGCGAGGTTAAACCTGAGCAAAAGGATAAGACAAGCGTTAGAGGTTTGGAAAAACAAGTCGCAAGACTGGAAGCTAAAAAGACTTCAGACTTTGAAAAATACAAACTCGGAAAGATGACAAAGCTCAAATTCATAGAAAGTAAAAAGAGCATCGACAAAGACCTTGAAAGCTTATCGGAAAGAATAGATGAACTTTCTAAGCAAGATGAGGTCGTTAAGGACAATGAGCTTACGAGAGAGCTAATGGAAAAGTACATTGACTCTGTTCTATGTGAGGGAAGCATCGTTCAAAAAATCATATGGAAATAGACGCAAGAGGGAGTGAGAAATCACTCTCTTTTTGCTATCTAAAAATAGACAATATATTTTGTGTCATTCGCTTGACACGAGAGGGCTCAGGGAACTTCCTAACAGAAACTTACATATCTCTCAGACGACTAGAAAATGAGGCAATTAAGCTTTATATGGGGGATGCAGTAGCATTAGATGTTGGACAAGATCTTGTTAAAGTTAAATTAAATCAATTCTATGGTATCGAGATTAATGACTTTGCAGTATCTGTTGCTAAAACTGCTCTTTGGATTGCAGAAAGCCAAATGTTAGAAGAAACCAAAGATATTGTATTCTCAAATATTGATTTCTTGCCACTTAAGTCTTACACCAATATTGTTGAAGGAAATGCTTTAGAAATTGACTGGGAGACAGTAGTGCCTAAGGGCAAACTTAGCTATATTATTGGGAATCCGCCTTTTATTGGCGCTAGACTAATGAGTAAAGAACAAAAGAATAGTTTATTATCAGTTTTTGATGGACATAATGGTGTGGGGAATCTTGATTTTGTATGCGGCTGGTATATTAATTGTGCAAAAATTATGAAAGATAGTTCTATAGAAGCAGCTCTCGTATCCACCAATTCTATTACACAAGGGGAACAAGCTTCTATCCTTTGGAAAATACTCATAGAAGAATTTGATATCAAAATAAATTTCGCTTATCAAACATTCCAGTGGACGAGTGAAGCAAAACAAAAAGCTGCCGTATATTGCGTTATCATAGGATTTAGCAATCATAATAATGACAAAAAAATACTTTTCGATACGTCTAACCAAGCTAATAAGGTTGATAATATTAATGGTTATTTAGTTGATGCTCCTAATGTATTTATTGAAAATAGTACTCAGCCTATATCGAATGTAAATAAAATGGTATTCGGAAGCATGCCTAATGACGGTGGGTTTTTAAGTAACTATTCTGATGAAGAAAAAAATAATATTGTTCAGAGATATCCTCAATCAGAAAAATTTTTCAAAAGAATATATGGGGCACAAGAATTTATTAATAATAAAATACGTTGGGCGTTATGGTTATATCAAACATCACCTTCAGAATGGAGAAAAATCCCACCGATTGCTGAAGCTGTTAAAAATGTACAGGAAAATCGATCTAGTTCTAAACGAGAATCAACAAAGAAATTAGCAGATATACCTTACCTATTTGGAGAAAATAGACAACCAGAAGGTGCTTATTTACTTGTTCCAAGAGTTTCTTCAGAGAATAGAAGATATATACCAATGGGCTTTATGGATGCTGATGACTTAGCAAGTGATGCAGTACAAATAGTACCTGATGCTACTCTGTATGATTTTGGTATTCTAACCTCCAATGTCCATATGGCATGGATGCGTACGGTTGCTGGTCGTCTTAAATCAGATTATCGCTATTCAGCTAAGATAGTTTATAATAATTTTCCTTGGCCAGAAGTAACAGAAACTCAAAAAGAAAAAATTTCTAGTACAGCTCAAGCTATTCTTGATGCACGCACACTATATCCTGATAGTTCATTGGCAGACCTATATGATGAGCTTGTAGTGCCTGTTGAATTAAGACGAGCACATCAGTTAAATGATAAAGCAGTGATGGAAGCCTATGGTCTTATAAAAGAAGTTGATGGAAAAAAACTTGGCTTACAGAAAGTGAGACAGTAGCAAAACTATTTGAAATGTATGAAAAAATAACAAATAAAGGTTAGTAAATTCTGGTATCTTTTTGGTAACTAAACAGACAAAAGAAATAT